>NZ_LBIZ01000007.1:0-1316 GCF_028128665.1 Bradyrhizobium sp. CCBAU 45384 | reverse complement strand
GGAGTGTCGAACCGCTGGAGATCATCGACAGCTGTTTCTCGAACCAGGACTTCAACGCGGCGACCATGGGCAGCGAGTGCTCCTTGCGCGCGGCCAGCCGGATGTCCGGCGATGCACCGCGCGCCATGGCTTCGATGGCGTAAAGCTGGGCGATGTGCCGAATGGCGGCCTCGGCGATCGGCGACTTGCTGTTGCGGGCCAATTTCACAAAGCGCCGGCGCAAATGGCTCCAGCAATGCACGAGCGTCCAAGGCCCTTGCGGTCGAACGACTTCGGTCAGCCGGTCATACCCGTCGTAGGCATCGCATTGCAGGAAGCTTCCGCCAAAGCCGTCCAGGAACTGCTCCGCGAAGGCGCCGCTGCGACCGGAGGCATATCGGAACAACACGAGGTCTCGTCCATGAACAGGCGATCCGCCATGGCCGGGTGGCGGCGCATGTGGTCCGCGATGGGCTGAAGATGGAAGCAGGCGCGGCCGGACCAGTTGCCCAGAGTCGCCCGATCAAGCCGGATGCCTTGACGCGCATAGATCTCGGCCTGACGATAAAACGGCGTGTGGTCGCCAAACTTGGAGACGATCACATGAGCGATAGCCGCTTCGGTCGGCAGCCCGCCGGGCACGACGTGTTCCGGTGCGTGCGCCTGCGCGACAGGCCCCGAACAGCGACGACAGATGTATTTCGGCCGGCGCGTGACCAGCACGCGCCATTGCGCCGGGATCACGTCAAGGCGCTTGCTGACGTCCTCGCCGATCTTCGTCATGGCGCCGCAACCGCACGGACAGAGCGTGCTCACAGGCTCGCGATGATCCGTTCCACCCGCGGCAAATGGGCAGGCAGACAGCCGCGATTGCGATGGGAGCCTCGATCCGGATCGCTGCGCGATCGACCCTCCCCCCCCCCCCCCCCCCCCCCCCCCCCCCCCCCCCCCCCCCCCCCCCCCCCCCCCCCCCCCCCCCCCCCCCCCCCCCCCCCCCCCCCCCCCCCCCCCCCCCCCCCCCCCCCCCCCCCCCCCCCCCCCCCCCCCCCCCCCCCCCCCCCCCCCCCCCCCCCCCCCCCCCCCCCCCCCCCCCCCCCCCCCCCCCCCCCCCCCCCCCCCCCCCCCCCCCCCCCCCCCCCCCCCCCCCCTGATGCTCGCTCAAGGCCGCCTGCGTTTGCGCCAGAAGCGCCTTCAGGCGTTCGTTTTCGTCGCGCAGTGTCGCGATGCTCATGCGCTATTTCGAGCACATCGCGGCCGCCCGTGCCACGATCAAAATAGCTGCCGAGTCATTCTGCCGCAGTTATCCCGCCACCTGCGGGCGCCGTGCTTCTTCCGGG
>NZ_LBIZ01000006.1:583-2034 GCF_028128665.1 Bradyrhizobium sp. CCBAU 45384 | reverse complement strand
GGAAATTGTAGCCCGCAAGCGGAAGGCAGCTTATTCGATCATCGCGTCCTTAAGTGGTTTGCCGATGCCGCGCTGCAGTGGAGCGATCTGCTCCGCTCTGCGGGAAAAACTCCTCAACAGAGCTTGGAATTTGAACCTTGAAGCAATTTGCGAGACCAACAGTGGACCGCCGCAACTCGCTGGAGCCGCGCTTATCCATGGGATGTTTGCAGTCAGGCTTCCATTTTCTAGTTCTGTCGTCACATTGCGACGGTCGGCGGCGCATTCGCAACGATGTGCAGTGGCGGTTCCGATGACGATGACCCTGTGCGGCCTACTTGAGCTGGAGAACAATAATGAGCACGAATCCCAACAAAGCACTCTGGGAAAAGGGAGACTTCACCAGGCTCGCGTCGACCATGCGGGAGAGTGGCGACGCACTTGCAAGGTCGCTCGGTCCCGCCAGCGGCATCAAGGTTCTTGACCTTGGATGCGGTGACGGGACGACGGCTATCCCCCAGGCTCAGCTCGGTGCGGACGTGACGGGCGTGGATATTGCCAGCAACCTCGTGCAAGCCGGAAACAAACGCGCGCAGGAGATGGGTCTTTCCAACTGCCGCTTCCAGGAAGGTGATGCCTCTCACCTTGATGACCTCGCCAACCAAAGCTTCGATCGAGTGGTAAGCATTTTCGGTGCAATGTTCGCCCCACGACCGTTTGACGTCGCCAAGGAAATGGTGCGTGTTACCCGCCCGGGCGGGCAAATCATCATGGGAAACTGGATTCCGGGCGATCCGACCCTCGTTGCACAAATATTGAAGATTGCCGCGTCATACACTCCGCCTCCTCCGGAAGGCTTTGTCAGCCCCATGACTTGGGGGGTCGAGAGCAACGTTATCGAGAGATTTGGAGCCGCCGGCATCCAAAAGGAAAACATTTCCTTCGTCCGGGATACTTACACGTTCAACTTCCCGGGCACACCCGCACAGTTCGTCAATGTGTTCCGGGACTATTACGGACCTACGATGAACGCATTCGAGGCGGCGGACAAGAACGGACGCAGGGCGGATCTGCAAAAGGAAATGGAGACCCTTTTCACTGCTCAGAACAGAAGCAAGGAAGCCACGTCTATTCCTGCAACTTTCCTGCGCGTCGGAGTGAGAGTTGCCTGAGTTGGGAATTTAGCAGCCGCACCGGAGCCGATTGCTCGCCGTGCTCGCGGATGGAGCCGCGCAAAAGCATCCGCAAGGTCTCGCGCGCGTTCGATTGCGGTACGTCCATGCGTCGCCAAACTCTATCCTGAACCAAAATGCCGCTCCGCTTCCGGTCCATCCCGGAAGCCGACCTCAACCTTAGCTTCTCGCTCGACCGGAATGGGCCAGCTCCGGACGCCGAGGATGCTGCCGCGCCCCGGAGCTGTTATGATGATGCGGTTTTGGGGATGGATCGTCCGGAAGAGGTAATGATCATGC
>NZ_LBIZ01000006.1:0-254 GCF_028128665.1 Bradyrhizobium sp. CCBAU 45384 | reverse complement strand
GCTGGATGTCGCGAGCGGGCCCGGTGCTCTTGCGGCGGAGGCGGCAAATCGCGGCGCGCGCGCCGTGGGCGTTGACTTGTCCCCACGGATGGTAGAGCTGGCACACCAACTGCATCCTGCCATAGAATATCGTGAGGCAGACGTAGAACATCTCCCATTTCTCGATCATATGTTCGACGCGGTCGTCTGCGCCTTTGGGCTTGGACATTTTCCCCACCCGGAACTTGCTGTCGCAGAGTGCGTCCGAACCTTAA
>NZ_LBIZ01000005.1:409-2458 GCF_028128665.1 Bradyrhizobium sp. CCBAU 45384 | reverse complement strand
GACTTGGCCCGCATGCTGGCGGGCAAGCCGTACGAGGCTCCCGACGAAAAGCTTCCGAGCGAATTGAAGGACTTGGATTACGATCAGTACCGTTCGATCCGCTTTTTGCCCGAACGGGCGCTTTGGCGCGACAAGAATCTTCCATTCGAGGCGCAGTTCTTTCATCGCGGCTTCTTCTACAAGAACAAGGTGACGATCTTCGAGGTCGCCGACGGAAAGGCAACCGAGTTCAAGTACCGCAAGGCGGACTTCTCGTTCGGCGAGAAGGTCCCGGCGTTCGAAGACATCGATCTCGGGTTCGCCGGCTTCCGCATACACTCGCCCATAAACCGCCCCGACTATTACGACGAGGTCTGCGTCTTCCTCGGCGCGAGCTATTTCCGCGCCGTGGCCAAGGGGCAGACGTACGGGCTTTCCGCCCGGGGGCTTTCGATCGATACGGGTGAAGCCAAGGGCGAGGAATTTCCGCTCTTCAAGGCCTTCTGGCTCGAGCGGCCGGCACCGGGTGCGACCTCGCTGGTGATCCATGCTCTGCTCGATAGCAAAAGCTGCGCAGCGAGCTACCGGTTCACCGTGCGGCCCGGGGACACGACGGTGTTCGATGTCGAGATGTCGGTTTACCCGCGAGTCGAAATGCAGCGCGCCGGCCTCGCACCCATGACCAGCATGTTTTTCTACGGCCCGAACGACCGCAACGACATCGACGACTTCCGTCCGTCCGTCCACGATTCCGATGGGCTTGCGATCTTCAACGGAAAGGGCGAAAGCCTCTGGCGCCCACTCAGCAACCCTCGCGATCTGCAGATCAGCACCTTTCAGGATCTCAATCCGCGGGGGTTTGGCTTGATGCAGCGCGAGCGAAATTTCTTCGCCTACCAAGACATCGAATCCGGCTTCGAGAAACGCCCAAGTCTGTGGATGGAGCCGATCGGTGACTGGGGCGAGGGCGGCGTCATGCTGTTCGAGATCCCGACCAAAGAGGAAGTCCACGACAACATCGCCGCGTTCTGGCGGCCCAAAACCCCGCTCCAGGCTAAAGGCGAACACAACTACACCTATCGGCTGCATTGGGGACCGGATAGCCCAAAACCGCATTCGCTCGCCAGATTCACCCGAAGCGGAATCGGCGCGAGGGGTGAGGACGCGCGCCTCTTCGTGCTCGATCTGGTCGGCGACAACCTCAAGGGCATCGATCCTGCGGCCGTCAAGGGCGTGGTGACGGCGGAGAAGTCCGAGGTGAAGAACATCGTGACGCAGCCCAACCCGTACACCGGCGGCTGGCGGCTCAGCTTCCAGTGCCAGGTGAAAGGCGAGCCGATCGAGCTGCGCGCGTTTCTCACCCAAGTCGACAAGCCCTTGTCGGAAATCTGGGTCTACCGATGGGCACCCTGACTGCTCCGCAGCCGATGGCTGGCGATATCGCGACCCAGCGCCTGCTGCCGCGCGAGGCCCCGCTTCCGATGGCTGCTGGTGACCTCGGAAAGAGCCGGATACCGGACCGTCTTCCTGCGGCGGCTGTGCCCGCGTTGGCCTGGCGACGCGGCGTCATCCTTGTCTCCACGGCGGCGCTTACGGGAGCGGGTGGCTACGAGATGTATCGCGTGCTGCAGGTCGGCGGCGTTACCATCCTCGAAGCCATGGTGCTGGCGCTCTTCTTGGTTCTGCTCGCTTGGGTCGCCTTTTCTTTCGCGTCTGCATTGGCCGGCTTCTTTGTGCTGCTGGCCCATCGTCCGGACGGGGACGGCCCGGCGACGGAGCTGCCTGCCGTCGCAAGCCGCACTGCTATGCTGCTTCCCACCTACAATGAAGACCCGCACCGATTGACGGCGCGGCTTCGCGCGATCATCGAATCCTTGGAGACGACATCGCACGAAAAGCTGTTTGACTGGTACGTTCTGAGCGACAGCACTGATCCGGACATCTGGGTGGCCGAAGAAAAAGCCCTGCTCGCGTTGCGACAGGCCGTTGGAACGCGGCTGTATTATCGCCACCGGGCCGACAACACGGCGCGGAAAGCCGGTAACATCTCCGACTGGATCACGCGGTTCG
>NZ_LBIZ01000005.1:0-252 GCF_028128665.1 Bradyrhizobium sp. CCBAU 45384 | reverse complement strand
TGCGGGCCGCCTGTACGGCCCTATGATCGCGGCCGGCGTGGCATGGTGGCACGGCTCAGAAGGCAACTACTGGGGCCACAACGCGATCATCCGGGTGAAGGCCTTCGCGGAATCGGCCGCGCTGCCGCAGCTGCGCGGACGCAAGCCATTCGGGGGCCACATCCTGAGTCACGATTTTGTCGAGGCCGCACTGATGCGGCGGGCCGGATGGGGCATCTACATGCTGCCGACGCTTGGCGGCAGCTACGAAGA
>NZ_LBIZ01000004.1:1160-1329 GCF_028128665.1 Bradyrhizobium sp. CCBAU 45384 | reverse complement strand
CGCGGGCCGGCTGTACGGACCGATGATCGCGGCCGGCGTGGCGTGGTGGCACGGCTCGGAAGGCAATTACTGGGGCCACAACGCGATCATCCGGGTGAAGGCCTTCGCGGAATCGGCCGCGCTGCCGCAGCTGCGCGGACGCAAGCCATTCGGCGGCCACATCCTGAGC
>NZ_LBIZ01000004.1:0-993 GCF_028128665.1 Bradyrhizobium sp. CCBAU 45384 | reverse complement strand
CACGATTTTGTCGAGGCCGCACTGATGCGGCGGGCCGGATGGGGCATCTACATGCTGCCGACGCTTGGCGGCAGCTACGAAGAGGTGCCGCCATCGCTCCTCGATTTTGCGGCGCGCGATCGACGCTGGTGCCAAGGCAATCTTCAGCATCTCGCTGTCGTGCCGGCGCGAGGTCTGCATTGGGTGTCGCGCCTGCATTTCATGGTGGGAATCGGGGCATATCTGACGGCACCGCTGTGGCTGCTCTTCCTGCTGCTGGGCATGCTGATCTCGCTGCAGGCCCGCTTCGTGCGGCCGGAGTATTTTCCGAAGGGGTTCTCGTTATTTCCGACCTGGCCGGCCCAGGATCCCGTACTCGCCATTTGGGTGTTCGTCGCCACCATGGGTCTGCTGCTGCTACCGAAGCTGCTCAGCCTAATCCTGCTTTGCATGCGGGGTTCGGCGCGACGCCAATTCGGCGGCGCATTGCGAGCCTTGGCCGGACTTTTCGCAGAGATCATCGTATCCGCGCTGATGGCACCGGTGATGATGATCTTTCAGTCGATCGCGGTGGTCGAGATTCTGGCCGGTCGCGATGCGGGCTGGCAGACGCAAAGGCGCGACGACGGCACGGTGGAGCGCCGCGAGCTCTATCGGAAATACGGCGTTCCAACCCTGTGCGGCGTGGCGATGGCGGCAAGCGCCTACGCCGTTTCGCTGCCGCTTCTGCTCTGGATGTCGCCGGTTATCGTCGGACTGCTGTTCGCCGTTCCCATCGGCGCGCTCACCTCCCAGCCCGTCTCGGGCAATTTGTTTGTCACCCCCGAAGAACGAGAGCCGCCTCCGATCCTGCGTCGGGCGAACGAATTGAGCGCGTCGGCGGATGCAGGGATCAAACCCGCGTTGGTGGAGCTGCGCGAAGACCCTGCGCTCCTGACCTTCCATCTCGCGCAGCTGCCGCCCCCCCGCGCCGCCAGGCCCGACATGGTCGACCCCAATCTGGCGGTCGGCCGT
>NZ_LBIZ01000003.1:1251-2884 GCF_028128665.1 Bradyrhizobium sp. CCBAU 45384 | reverse complement strand
GTTCGTTCTGTGCCTCCGCTTTCAACAGCGGAGAACAGGAAGATGGAAGCTGAAGAGTACTTGGGCAGAAGCCGGCTGTACCGGCGTCTCAGAAGCGGGCCGCACGGACGGCTCGTCGAGTGCTACGCCGTTCGTCTCGTCGAAGAGAGGCTCGTTCGGCACGGCGCGTGGCGTTGCCTCAACGTAGTTGGCGGGCTCCTGAGTTGGATCGCAGGCCGTCGCTACAAGCTGGTCGATCTCGATGAGCAGGTCGTTGAGCGGTACCTCCGACATCGAGGCGGGAGGCAGTCTATCCAACCCGGTGACCGAGCTGCGCTCAAGCGATGGCTGTCGGTGCTGCGCGAGGAAGGCGCGATCGCGCCGTTGGTGCTACCGCCTCTCACCCCGCACGAACGGATCTTCAAGGAGTTCGATGCCTACCTGCGATCGGAGCGCGGCTTGGCCCCGAGGTCCATCGTCCGCCATCTCCCAGTCATCCGCAGGTTCCTGCACGAGGTGTGCTCCGGCGGCGCCGGCGCCCTGTGCAAGATCAGCCAAGAGGACGTGATCCGCTACGTTGAGCGCCATGCCCAGGATTGGAGCCCGGGAACAGGCAAGGCGATGTGCTGGTCGTTGCGTGCCTTTCTCCGTTACCTCCACCATCGGGGGCTGAACTCGCGCCCGTTGGCGGATTGCGTTCCATCGATGCGCCGATGGAAGCTCGCAACTCTACCGACCTTTCTGCCTGCCGCTCAGGTGCGGAAGGCTCTCGACAGTTGCGACCGAGAGACGGTGATGGGACGGCGCGACTACGCCATTCTGTTGTTGCTGGCCAAGCTCGGCCTGCGGGCCGACGAGGTCGCGACGCTCACCCTTGATGATATCGACTGGCGCGCCAGCGAGATACTCGTTCGCGCCAAGGGCCGACAGCGAGCACGGATGCCGTTACCGCCAGACGTTGGCGCAGCCATCGTTGCATATCTGCGCAATGGCCGCCCAAAGTCGTCGTGCCGACGGTTGTTCGTCCGCACACTCGCGCCGCACATTGGGTTTGCTTCCGGATGCGCGATCACCATGATCGCCAAGGCCGCCCTCGATCGCGTTGGAATCGACGGTTGCGCACACCGCGGCGCCCATATCTTCCGACACAGTCTCGCTACCGAGCTTCTCCGATCTGGCGCGACCTTGTCGGAGATCGGACAGCTGCTGCGGCACGAGAACCACGACACCACCCGGATTTACGCGAAGGTCGACATTGATGCGCTGAGAACATTGAGCCTGCCCTGGCCGGGAGGCGTGCAATGACCGATCTGCGCTCCGCACTCGATAAGTACCTGAGCATGCGCAAGGGGTTTGGATACAAGTACGAGCACCAGACCCGTCGGCTCGCCGACTTCGTTGCCTTTATGGAGAAGCGCAAAGCCAGGATCATCACGATGAAGCTGGCAATGGAATGGGCAACGCTGCCGCCCGATCGTCATGCATCCTGGGCGCTGCGATTGAGCGACGTGCGCGGGTTCGCGCGCCATGTCGCCAACTTCGATCCGAGAACGGAGGTACCGGCCGTCGGCATGCTGCCCGGATGGAAGCGCGCCAAGCCCTATATCTATAGCGACGCGGAGATCGATGCGTTGCTGAAGGCAGCGCTGGCTCT
>NZ_LBIZ01000003.1:837-1091 GCF_028128665.1 Bradyrhizobium sp. CCBAU 45384 | reverse complement strand
CGATGGGCCTGGGGCGTGATGACGTCGACCTCGACGCCGGCGTGCTGACGGTCCGCCTGACCAAGTTCGGCAAGTCGCGGCTCGTTCCATTGCATCCGACGACAAGAACCGCGTTGCGCGAATACGCCCANTGATGGGCCTGGGGCGTGATGACGTCGACCTCGACGCCGGCGTGCTGACGGTCCGGCTGACCAAGTTCGGCAAGTCGCGGCTCGTTCCATTGCATCCGACGACAAGAACCGCGTTGCGCGAAT
>NZ_LBIZ01000003.1:0-684 GCF_028128665.1 Bradyrhizobium sp. CCBAU 45384 | reverse complement strand
CCGGCGCGACGCGATGCTCGGATCACGCTGCGGCTCGACCTTCTTCGTTGCCGAACAGGGAGGCCGATTGCTGCACCAGTACGTTCATCGCGTCTTCTGGCGATTGTCCAGAGAGATCGGGCTGCGGCGCCCAGGTGATCGTACCGGGCCACGCGTGCACGACTTCCGTCATCGCTTCGCCATCCGGACGCTGCTCGACTGGTATCGCGAAGGCAAGGACGTCGAGCAACAACTCCCAGTGCTCTCCACTTACCTCGGCCACGCCTGCGTGCGCGATACCTACTGGTATCTCTCGGCCTGCCCCGAGTTGATGGAAGAAGCGGCGCGGCGTCTCGATCGGCGATGGAAGGTGACGCCATGAGGCCCGCCTGCAACGTCGCCACATTGATTGAGCGCTTCTTCACCGAGCGCCTCATGCGCCAGCGCAATGTTAGCGGCAACACGATCGCCTCCTACAGAGACACGTTCCGGCTGCTGTTCATGTTTGCACAGGTGCGGCTCCGTAAGTCCCCATCGGCCCTGACGCTCGCCGATCTGGATGCAACGTTCATCGGCGCGTTCCTCACCGATCTTGAGGTAAAGCGCGGCGCCAGCGCGAAGACGCGTAACCTGCGTCTGACGGCCATCAGATCCTTCTTCAGGTTCGTGTCCTTCGAGGAACCGGCACACAGTGCGCTGATCCAA
>NZ_LBIZ01000002.1:360-102220 GCF_028128665.1 Bradyrhizobium sp. CCBAU 45384 | reverse complement strand
CACAAACAGGCCGAACACATGGCTGCTCCGACCAATGCTGCAAGTGAAGATTCTTCTTGCCAACCCGGAGCCGTCCACACATGACCCATCTGGGGCATGGTCCGACCGGAGTTCAGGAATTCCGTTACTGGGGCCCAAGGAGGACATCCAGATGTCGGCTACGTGACACTCATCACATCCTGCAATCTCGGCGTCGGGTATCCCATCGGCTACGGGCTGAGGTTGGTCTTCATCGAGAGATTAAAGGGAACGACGATGCGCGATATTCGTGATCGGAATTCAATCAAACTGAATGACGAGAAGCGCGAGCTGACAATTGCAGAGCTCGACAGGATCGCTGGTGCTGGCGGCTACAGCGAGGCCGACCAAGCACTGTCCTCCCTGATAAAGAGCCTTCACGACGCCAGAAACTCCAATATCGGAAAGATCTGAGAAGAAGGGATTTCCGCGTTGAGACCGGCTCAGTTGGCCTCTCTCATTTCGAAATGTCGCTTATTGGCCCATCGGCGAAGGTTGCGGCGGGCACGTCAGCAGTTGAGGCAGGACCGCAAATGTCGGAGACAAGCCAAAAGCGACGCGACTGACCCTGAACGGACATCGAAGAAACCGTAGGGCTTCTAGGAGAGCCCCTTCGCAGATTTGCAGTAAACATAAACCCTCGAAGCGGGCGAGCGCTTGCATCGGTCCAAGACCTGCGCAGGATCCAGGACCGATGCTGTTCTGCGCGCTCGTTTTGAGGCGAGTCAGTTGGGCGGGTTGACGCTCCAGGTATGCGCCTTGATGCGCAGGGCGGAGCCTTCCTTCTCGGCAACGAGCAGGAAGTTGCCGCTGATGTCCATCGTCTCCTTCGCGTCGGGCACGTTGATGTTGCCGGTCCAGGTGCCCTGCTCCCAAACCACGTCTCCTTCGGTCGAGCAGCTTCCTCCGTCGTGAATCTCGAGGTGGTTCCAGATCTTCATCGCGCCCTCGGCCCATGTCTCGATGCCCGCGCGTCCGGTCACGCTCGGTTCTCCGGCGGGAATGAGAACGGCATCTTCGGAAAACAAGGCCGCCCAGCGATGGGGGTCATGGCCGTTGACGGTCTCGGTAAACCTGGCGTTCAAGTCGGTAAATGCTCCGGAAAAACTCATAGTCGCCTCCTGTGTTGAGATTTGCTGGTGATTAGGCGCGCGCGGCGATTGCCTCCGGAGGCGCGGTTTCGAACAGCGCCGCCTTGTCGAACGCGGCCAGGATCCGGTCGAAGCGGCCGGCGATGACGTCGCGCAATTCCGGATGCGTCAGGATGTAGAGGTCGTTATCCGCGATCCCGGCCAACACGCGCTCGGCCACGAAGGCCGGATCGATTCCGGCGGCGACAAGGATAGCCATCTGAGGGTTGGCCGGCTCGTCGGACGGTCCGCCGAAACGCGATGGCCGGTTGCGGACACTTGTGGCGATGCGGGTTTGCACGAACGCCGTACACAGCACGCTGACCCCGATCTTGGTGCCGGCGAGCTCGGCCGCGAGGGTCTCCGTCACGGAGATCACGCCGGCTTTGGTCGCATTGTGCGGGCCCGTGCCGGGTTGAGCAAGCAGGCCAGCCAAGGACGCGGTGTTCACGATGTGCCCCCCTTCGCCATGCGCCTTGATGTGTGGCAGGAACGCCTGGATGCCATGGACCGAGCCCATGAGGTTGACGGCCGTGAGCCAATTCCAGTCCGTCTCGACGATGGCCTCGATGGGACCGCCGATACCGGCACCGGCGTTGTTGCAGACGACGTGGACCTTGCCGAACGCGGCGAAGGTCTCATCCGCCGCCTTCATCACGGAGATGGGGTCGGACACGTCGCAGGCGACGGCCCGTGCATTTGCTCCGGAATCCCTGAGGTCGCGCAGGGCCGCGTCGAGCGCGCCTTCTTCGATGTCGGCGAGCATTACCTTCACGCCCTTCGAGGCAAGGGCGCGGGCCAAGGCGAGGCCGATGCCACTGGCGGCGCCGGTGACGAAAGCCGTTTTTCCGTCGAAGCTCTCGATCATTTCCCTTCTCCTCTCCGTGCTTGCTTTCTCCATCTGGTTCATCGGATTCAGGCGGACCACCACCATCCGCCGACCATGATGCGGTTCCTGAGCTCCACGGTTCGCGGAGCGCGCGGCGGAAGCGTCGCGACGAGTGCGAGCGCGCGTTTGAGGTGCGCCGCCGCCTCGACATTGTTACTGGCCGCGGTGGCACGGCCCGAGGCCGCGATGTAGAGCTCCGCCGCCTTCTCGGTCTGGCCCGCTTCGGCGCAATGACGGGCCAGCGTCTCCGGCTGGCGCTTCGGGACTTCCGGGAAGTCAGTTTCGAGCACCGCGGCGATGCGCCCATGCAACCGCTGACGCCGATCGCGCAGCATCGTGGCGTAGGCGGCGTCCTGCACCAGCGCATGCTTGAAAGTGTATTCGGCGTCGGGCGGCGCGCCGCGCCGGAAGATTAATTCGGCGCTCTCGAGCCGCTCCAGCGAGCGCTCTAGCAGCGCTGGCGGCAGTTCCGAGACGGCGGCGATCAGCTCATAGGAGAATTGCCGGCCGAGCGCCGCGCCCAGTTGGGCGAGATCGCGCGTCTCCGGCATTCGGTCGAGACGGGCGAGCAGCGAGGCGAGCAGCGTCTCCGGAATCGCCGTCCGTCCGATCAGGGCAGTCGCGATATAGGCGTTGCCGGCCTTCCTGACCAAGCCGCTCTTGAGAACGGTCTTGGTCAGTTCCTCGACGAACAACGGAACGCCGTCGGTGCGGTCCAGGATCTGGCCGGCGATCTCTCGTGGCAGCAGCCTACCGCCTGTGAGGTGGGATATGATCGCAACGCACTGGTCGGGCGCCAGCCGGCCGAGGCTGAGCAGATCCACGTGAGTGCGGTCGCGCCATGCCGGAACGAATTCCGGGCGGAACGTGATGACGAGGAGGACCCGCAGGACCGCGAGCCGGTCGACGAGGATGTCGAGCAGCGCACGCGTGGTCGGATCGCTCCAGTGAGCGTCCTCGAATATCATGAGCACGGGCCGCCGCGCGGCAAGTCCCTCGGCCAGCGTCAGCGGCGCTTCGAGAGTCTTCGCCCTACGCGCTGCGGGCGTCAGGTCGAGCGGCGGATAGCGGTCGCCGATGGGGATGCCCAAGAGATCGGCCAAGAGCGGAGCGGTCTCGGCGACCCGGTCGGTCGCCTCCGCGATGATGTCTTCGAGCTTGGCGAGGCGTTCGCCGTCGGTGTCGGTCCGGCGGATGCCGGCCGCATGATTCAACTGCGCTATCAGCGGGTGGAGCGCGCTGTCCTGATGATGCGGGGAGCAGAAGTAGCGCAATCGCGCATGCGGCTCCTGGGCGGAGCATTCAAGTAGTACCTGCGTCATGCGCGACTTGCCGACGCCGGCCTCTCCCGACAGCAGCACAACGCGGCCCTCTCCCGCTTTCGCCTGCTCCCAGCGGCCCAGGAGCAGCGCGGTCTCGTCGTCGCGACCGACGAGCGGCGTACTGGCGGCACGCAGTGCCTCGAAGCGGCTTTCGGCCGCGTCGCTGCTCAGCACCTGCCAGGCTCGCATGTCGCGGTCGAATCCCTTAAGCGCGACCGTGCCGAGATCACGGTATTCGAATAGCCCGCCGGTCAGGTCGCGAGTGCCGGACGCGATGACCACAGTGCCCGGCTTGGCCAGCGCCTGCAGCCTGGCGGCGAGGTTCGGGGTCTCGCCGACGACCGCCTGCTCCTGTGCCGCGCCAGTGCCGAGCAGGTCGCCGACGACCACCAGCCCGGTGGCGATCCCGACCCGGACCCCGAGCGGCGCGTTGGCGGGGGTCTCGAGACCCGGTACGGCCTCAACCAAGGCAAGGCCGGCCTGGACCGCGCGCTCGGCATCGTGCTCGCTCGCCTGCGGATAACCGAAATAGGCCAGCACGCCGTCGCCCATGTATTTGGCGATGAAGCCACCTTCGCCTTCGATGATCTCCGCGCAGCACCGGTGATAAGCGGCGACGACGGCACGCAGGTCCTCGACGTCCAGCCTGGTCGACAGCGCTGTCGATCCGACGAGATCGCAGAACATGATGGACAGATGACGGCGCTGGGCGTCGTCGCGCGGCGCTGGTGCCATCGTCTTCGGACGGGCGCTCGACGTGACCGGCAGTTCGGCAATGTTCGCCAGCAGCTTGCGCCGGTGACCGAGCGAGACGCCTAGCTCCTTCAGGTCGCGATCTGTGAGATGGCAGAGGACGGAGAGGTCGATGTCGTGATCGGCGAACCGCGTCGCGTATTCGGGCATCCCTATGGCCGTCAACCATTCGGCAATGGAAGCTGGTTGGGACATCTCGACCCCGCCCATGCGTGCCCGGTTAGCGCGTCAGTTTAACAAAACCCTCAAAAATAGCTACATGTCCGCCGGACGGTGCGTTCCCCCAACTACCGTTCGTGTACTTCTTGGCCGACTGGTTCGCCCAGCCAAGCTCTACCCGGTGATTGCTCGTCCCATCCACTTTACGAAGCCCGTTCTTGCGGCCGCGCTGTGGATGACCTTCACAGGGAGGTGTCACGATTAGATTGCACCAACTGAGACAGCAAGGATGACCATCCACGTCGGTCCCGCATTCGTTTCAATGTCGCCTTTTGACACCGGAACGGACTCGTTGCGCGCTTCTATTCCGGCAGGCCGGCCACACGAAGCGCTTCCGCCAAGGGCTCGGCGATCGAGGGATGGAAGCCGGCGGCGGCGCGCATGCCACTGATGGTATAGCCCGGCTCCAGCTCCAGAACGCGCGCGGCGGCCGCCCGGGCCGCGTCGACCCGCCCAAGCTTCGCGTGTGTCGCCGCCAGCAGCATGTGCGCGTAGCTCCAGTTGGGGTTGGCCTGGAAGCACCTGCGCGCCGCCTCCGCGGCCCCCTCATACTCTGCGCGCTGGAAATGGCCGAACGCGATGGCGAATAGCGGGCCGAAGCTCATGGGGTCGAACGGGCTCAGACGGAGCGCTTGCTCGCCCCATTCAATGCCCCGATCCGCATCGCCGCCCGTGGCCATCACCACGCTGCCGAAGCCGTAGGCGAGCGAGCATGACGGGCTCAGCGCCAGCGCCACCTCGAACGCTCGAGACGCGGCTTCGCGGTCGTGCGCGACGAGGCCGAGGGCGAAGCCTCCGAGCGCCAGCGCGGTGGCGTCGTCGCGTCCATTGGCAATGGCCGCGTGGGCATGGCTCGCGGCGCCGAGCCGGTTCTCTTCGTGCGCGCCGCCGCGTACGAAAAGAATTTCATGGCACCATGCGGCAAAGCCGTGCGCGGCAGCGTAGTCCGGCTCGAGGTTGAGCGCGCTTTCAAGCAACGGCAGCGCCTTCGCGGCGCGACCCGGCATGGCCGGATAGACGTCGGGAATGGCGCGGAGCAGCAGATCGTAGGCATCGAGGTTGTCGGGCCGCTTTCGCTTGACACGTTCGACCTCCGCTTGGCGGAGACTTGGCTCGATGGCAGCGACCACACTTGTCGTAAGTTCGTCCTGGAGCGCAAAGATGTCATCAAGGGTGCGGTCGTAACGCTCCGCCCAGACGTGCCGGCCCGTCTCGGCCTCGACCACCTGACCAGTGACGCGCACGCGGTTCGACGCCTTGCGCACGCTCCCCTCAAGGACGTAGCGCACGCCCAGATCGCGCCCCACCTGCTTCACGTCCACGGATTTTCCCTTGTAGACGAAGCTCGAATTTCGCGCGATGACGAACATCCACTTGAGGCGCGAAAGGCCGGTAATGATGTCCTCGACCATGCCGTCGCAGAAATAGTCTTGCTCGGCATCGCCGCTCATGTTGGCGAATGGCAGCACTGCGATTGAAGGCCGATCAGGAAGTGCGAGCATCGCAGGCCCCGGGTTGCCTGAGGAGGCCGCATTGCCTGAGGAGGCCGTCTTGGGCTCGGAGCGCGTCTCGATCCGATAGACATGGACCGGTCGCGCGATGTTCTTGACGCTGTGCTCGCCCAGGTCGGCGAACCCGATGGGAAGCTTCTCACCGACGTGTTCGCGCACCGTGGCGCTGACGCAGATCTCGCCGGGCTCAGCGAGCGTCTCCAGCCGCGCCGCGACATTGACGCCGTCTCCGAAGATGTCGCCGTCTTCGACTATCACGTCGCCGACATTGATGCCTACGCGAAAGCGGATGCAATGGCTGTCGTCGAGGTTTGCGTTGCGATCTTTCATGCCCTGCTGCATCACCACCGCAAAGCGCACCGCATCGACGATGGATGCAAATTCGATGAGAAGGCCGTCCCCCGTCGTCTTTACGATGCGGCCCTGATGCTGTGCGATCAGGGGATCGATGAGTTCCTTGCGATGGCCTTTGAGCGCGGCCAGCGTGCCTTCCTCGTCGGCGCCCATGAGGCGCGAATATCCCACCACATCCGCGGCAAGGATTGCGGCGAGCCGCCGCGCAGTATGCGACTCTTCGCTCATGCGCCTGTCTCCAGCGCGACCCGTCAGCACCCCGTGCCGTGGGCCTGAAGGAACTATGCCTTGACGCCCGAACTGGCGCAATAACAAGGAGTTCCTCAGGAACGAAATTCGTGAGGGACGACGAAACCGGGTGGGAGCGCTCGTTATTCGCCTTTCCGCGGTTCCAACCACATAGGTCCATGCGGTGACCAAAACAGGCATGCATGAGTCCACACATGGCCCATCTCGGAAGTCGGGCACCGTCCGCTCTTTCGTTGCTGTTGGAATAGAAGCGGTCATCGGTCGGGCAATCGCCTGGGTGAGTACAAGCCGCAGCCTGGATTGCCTCGTCGCATCAGCGCAATCGCGAGCTCCTCGCAATGACGTGGCGAGAGCCGGGTCAAAGAAAAACGGCGGGCTGTTGGCCCGCCGTTTTCGTTCTGATTGAAGTTCGGATCAATTATCCAAGAAGCTCCGCAGCTTTCTCGACCGTGACGGATGCTTCAGCTTGCGCAGCGCCTTGGCTTCGATCTGGCGGATGCGCTCGCGCGTCACCGAGAACTGCTGGCCGACTTCTTCCAGCGTGTGGTCGGTGTTCATGCCGATGCCGAAGCGCATGCGCAAGACGCGCTCTTCGCGCGGGGTGAGGGAGGCGAGCACGCGCGTGGTGGTCTCGCGCAGGTTCGACTGGATCGCGGCGTCGATGGGCAGGATCGCGTTCTTGTCCTCGATGAAATCGCCGAGATGTGAATCCTCTTCGTCACCGACGGGGGTTTCGAGCGACAAGGGCTCCTTGGCGATCTTGAGGACCTTGCGGACCTTCTCCAAGGGCATGCCGAGCTTTTCGGCGAGCTCTTCCGGGGTCGGCTCGCGGCCGATCTCGTTGAGCATCTGCCTGGAGGTGCGCACGATCTTGTTGATGGTCTCGATCATGTGCACGGGGATGCGGATGGTGCGGGCCTGGTCCGCGATCGAGCGCGTGATCGCCTGCCGGATCCACCAGGTGGCGTAGGTCGAGAACTTGTAGCCGCGGCGGTATTCGAACTTATCGACCGCCTTCATCAGGCCGATATTGCCTTCCTGGATCAGGTCGAGGAATTGCAGGCCGCGGTTGGTGTATTTCTTGGCGATCGAGATCACCAGGCGGAGGTTGGCTTCCACCATCTCCTTCTTGGCCTGGCGTGCCTCGCGCTCGCCCTTCTGCACGGAGTGCACGATCTTGCGGAATTCGACGATCTCGAGGCCCGTCAGCGCGGCGAGTTGATGCACCTCGTGACGGAGGTCCTTGATGCGATCCTTCTCGTGATGGACGAAATTCTTCCAGCCCTTGGCCGAGAGCTTCGAGACACGGTTGAGCCAGCGCGGATCGAGCTCCGAGCCGGTGTAGTTGCGCAGGAAGTCCTCGCGGGCGACGCCATGGCTGTCGGCGAGGCGCATCAGGCGGCCCTCATGCGAGACGAGGCGCTTGTTGATGTCGTAGAGCTGCTCGACGAGCGAGTCGATACGGGCCTGGTTGAGGCGCAGCGACTTCACCTCGACGATGATCTCGTCCTTCAGCTTCTTGTACTTGCGCTCCTGGTGCGGCGAGAGCGACTCGTTCTGGAGCTGGTTCTGGATGTCCTGCTCCTGAAGCTTGCGCAGCTTCTTGTAGCTGTCGGCGATCTTGTCGAAGATCTCGACCACCTTCGGCTTGAGCTCGGCCTCGATGGCCGCAAGCGACATCTGGTTCTCGAACTCGTCGTCGTCCATGTCGGACTCGGCCGCAGCCTCGGCCGGATCCTTCTCCTCGCCGGCCTCTGCGCCAGCGGCGGGAGCGGCGCGGAACGGGGTCGGTGCCGGGGGCGCCGCGGGCGGCGCGACATGCGCGGGTGCGCCGGCGACGCTAGCCGCCGCCTCGCCTTCGGCCGGCGCCTCGCCGTTCTCGCCGGTGGGACCTGCGATCATCGCGGTGTTCATGCCGCCCTTGGCCTCGGGGCCGGCATAGGTCGCTTCGAGATCGATGATGTCGCGAAGGAAGATCTTGCCTTCGTTCAATTCATCGCGCCAGATGATGATGGCCTGGAAGGTCAGCGGGCTTTCGCAGAGGCCCGCGATCATCGCCTCGCGGCCGGCCTCGATGCGCTTGGCAATGGCGATTTCGCCTTCGCGGGAGAGCAGCTCGACCGTGCCCATCTCGCGCAGATACATGCGCACGGGATCGTCGGTGCGCTCGCCCGGTTCGCTCTTCTTGACCTCGGTGACGGCCTTCTGGGTGACCTCGACGAGCTCGTTATCGGTCTCGTCGTCGGCCTCGTCCTTCTCTTCCTCGCCTTCGCTATCCTCGGCTTCGGTGACATTGATGCCCATGTCGGAGAGCATGGACATGATGTCCTCGATCTGCTCCGGCGAGGTCTGGTCGGACGGCAACACTTCATTGAGCTGATCGAAGGTCACGAAGCCGCGCTTCTTGGCCTGCTTGATCATCTTCTTCACTGCCGCGTCGGACAGATCGAGCAAGGGCGACGGCGCGTCCTGGGAATCCTTCTCGGGAGCGTCCGCTGCCTTGTCGTCTTTTTCCTTGTCCTTCGCCTGCAGCGTCTTTGCCTTGGTGGCCATCCATTGCTCCTAAACGCGTTTCATGCAGACGTGCGCTGCGCCTGCGTGAAATCACTTGAACCTGTTGCTCGACGCTCTCGCTTCGTCAGATCTCGACACGGAAAGGGCGGCGCGCACACATCTCGCCACCCCGACCTTTCTCTCGCCGGATTTGCCTAACGCTTCGTGAGCCTCTTTGTCGCGGCGGATGCAGGTGAAGTGCCAACAGCTGTTGCGCGGATTCATTCCTGACGCGTCTGTTCTGCCTGCGGCCGCGGGGGCCAAAGTGCTACAAGACCGTTAAGCCTCGATTAACCCTGTTTTTGCCGCCAAACCTTGGATTTGGCGAGTCTTTTAGCGACACCTAACCCGGCCGTCCGCATGAATCTTTCATCACACGCTCTTCTGGAACCTGCCCGACAGCTCGCCAAAACCCTCGATCAGGGCCTCGGTACCGTCGACCTCTCCTATCCGAGCCTTGACGTCACGCAGCCACGCCAAATTGGCCTCGCTGGGGTCCTCCCCCAAGGCCAGCTCGGCGTCTTTCAGCTCTCTAAGTAGTGAATGCCATTGCCGATGCAAGGCAACGAGCTGGTGCCAGGTCGAGAGAACGTCGTCCCGTGCCGCCCCCTCGCGGGCGCCCCACACCGCCGCGGTGGTGATGGCGCCCTCAACCCGTTGAAGAACCTGAGATAATCCACCTTTTTCGAGGTCGCCGCGCATCTTCTCGGCCTGCTCCTCGGGGTCGGGGGAGTGGTAATGATCGTTGACGAAGGCGCTGATAATGGCGGCCCGGAGCTTGTGGGCCTCGGGATGGGCGATCTCCAGGGCTGCCACCTCCTCGAGATGGTCATGCAGCAGCCAGGGGTGGTTGATCAGGCACTGCAGAATCAGCGCCTCCCGCCGGGAGATGGCGCTGCGCTGGCCGCGCATGATCGGGCTCGCCGCCAGCTGCGGGCTCGCCGCCTGGTAGGGGCCCGATGGCAGCGGGGCCGGCCCGGGCGGGCCGCCGCGGCGGCCTCCTCCAAAGCCCTGCCCACCGAATCGATTCGCCTGACCGCCGCGGAGCTGGAAGGGGCGGCCGCCGCCCCCTTGGCGGAAACCGCCCCTGTTGCCAAAGCCGCCGCGCCCGCCGTCCGGCGAGAAGGTGCGCTGCAGCCGCTCGATGAACTCGTCGCGATAATAGCGCCTGACAACCTCGTCGCGGATGCCGTTCGACAATTCCCTGATGCGCGCTTCCAGCGCGGCGCGGCGCTCGGGCGTGGCAAAGTTGCCGCCTTCGAGCTCGCGCGACCACAGCATGTCGGCGAGCGGACGCGCCGCGCCGATCACCTCTTCCATCGCGCCGCGGCCACTGGTGCGCACGAGATCGTCGGGGTCCTGCCCCTCGGGGAGCAGCGCGAAGCGAAGACTCTTGCCGGGTGCGAGGAATGGCAGCGCGAGATCGGCGGCACGATAAGCCGCCTTCTGTCCGGCGCGGTCGCCGTCGAAGCAGAGGATCGGCTCGTCCGCCATCTTCCAGAGCAGGGCGAGCTGGCTTTCCGTGAGCGCGGTGCCGAGCGGCGCCACCGCGCCTGTAAAGCCCGCGGTGACCATGGCGATGACGTCGACATAGCCTTCGACCACGATCAGCGGGCTACCATCATGGGTGGCTTTGCGCGCGGTCTGGTGATTGTAGAGATTGTCGCCCTTGTGGAAGAGCGGTGTCTCCGGCGAGTTCAGGTACTTGGCCGGAACGTCCTTCTCCAGCGCGCGTCCGCCGAAGGCGATGACGCGGCCGCGCAGATCGGTGATGGGAAACATCACGCGATCGCGAAAGCGATCATAGGGCACGGGAATGTCGTCGCCGGCAACGAGCAGGCCGGTCTCGACCATGTCCTCGACGGACACGCCGAGCTTGCCGAGATGCTCCTTCAGCGCGAAGCGATCGGGCGAGGCATAGCCGAGGCGGAATTGCAATTGCGTCGTCGGCGAGATGGCGCGGTCGGCGAGATAGCCGCGCGCCTTCGCACCCAAGCGCGAGGCCAGCGTTTCCGCAAAATACTTTGCGGCGAGATCCATGACGTCATGCAGCGTGCGGCGCCGCTCCTCGTGCCGCGCCGCATCCGGCGTCACCGCCGGCAGCGGCAGCCCGGCCATGCCGGCGAGCCGCTCGACCGCCTCGCCGAACGGCACACCGTCGGTCTCCATCACGAAGGTGATGATGTCGCCGTGCTTGCCGGAGGAGAAGTCGTGGTAAAAACCCTTCTGGTCGTTGACGTAGAAGGACGGCGTCTTCTCCTGCTGGAACGGCGACAGCCCCTTCCACTCCCGCCCCGCCTTCTTCAGCTTGACGCGCTTGCCCACGACCTCGGAGACCGAAAGCCGGGCACGAAGCTCGTCGAGGAATTGGGGCGTGAAGCGCATGGCCATGGTGTAGCGCGAACCGGGGTGAGTCGGGCGAAGGATCTGGGATATAGGTGCGGGGCGGCCAGAAGTCAGGTTTACGCGGGATTATCCGGGTTATCCGACATATGCACAGGGCCGATCCGTCACCCTGAGGTGGCCGCTTCTTCAGCGGCCCTCGAAGGGCGACGGCCCGGCTGGCGGCTATATACGGGCCGATTCATCCTTCGAGGCTCACACTGCTTTGCAGTGTGAGCGCCTCAGGATGACGGGTCTGGCTTGGGAGCCCCACTTGAACCCCGCCCGGTTCCACGCTTCCATAGGCCATGTTCAGGACCTTTCGGGGTGGCCAGAGCGGGGGCTGGCGCGTGACTTCGATGTCGCCCGTGACGGGCGAGCCCCTGCCCTTCATGCCGGCGCTGTCGGTGACCGACGGCGAGGCCGTCGCGCTGCCGCTGGTGCCCTCGCGGAATGCCTGGCGCCTGGTCGGCGTGCCGAGCAGCCTGCGCTACACCGAGCGGGCCGAGAAGCAGCAACTCGTCGCCGTGCAGGCCAGCCTCGGCCGGCTGGAAGCGACGAGCGCGGCGCTGATCCCGATCCGCAAATCGGCCGCTTGGTGGGAGCTGACGCAAGAGGAGCGGCGCAAGATCTTCGAAGACAAGTCGCACCATATCGCCAGCAGCATGCGTTTCCTGCCCGCAATCGCGCGCCAGCTGTATCACTGCCGCGACCTCGGCGAGCCCTTCGATTTCCTGACCTGGTTCGAATTCGCGCCCGCGCATGCCTCGCTGTTCGAGGAGCTGGTCGGCATGCTCAGGCACACCGAGGAATGGAGCTATGTCGAGCGCGAGGTCGATGTGCGCCTGGTGAAGGAAGTGCTGTCGGCTTAACGCGCGATGAAATCGCGCTTTAAGTTTTTGTTTGAGCATGATCTTGTCGGAAAACCGCTGCGCACTTTTCCGGATCAGGCTCAGTGGTCAAGAAAGCGGCCGGACGCTATGTGCGGCAGGTCCGTCACCGGCCAGTTGTAGACGTAAGTCCAGGCCTTCTCCGCAACGCCATCCGCGCCTGATACCTCGATCAGCTGGCGCAGATATTCGGTCGGCTCCGGAAAGCCTTCGCCGCAGGCCTCGTACATGTCGAGTTCGCGCAACAGCTCCTCGCCGGCGCGCAAGGCGAACAGCTCGCCATGCACGACATCCGATGACACCTCGGACAGCAGCAATCCCGGATAATGCTTCACCAGCACGAGCCGGCCGCGGCAGGTGGCTTCACCGAGGAAATCCGCATGCTGCGAGAGCAGCCGCGCCATCGGATGGTCGAAGCCGCGCATCAGGGTGCCGTAGACGAAAAGACGGTCGGAGGTCATGGGGGTGTCTATAGCTGGCAATCACGGCGAGTGACAGGGCCGCTACGTCGTCCTGGCGAAAGCCTACACAACCTCGGCTTCCAGCGCCTCGCCGCGCGCCTCGGCCGCGACCACCTTGACGCTGACATCCATGACGTCGAACGCATCCTGGGTGCCGATATAGATGCCGTGCAGCGGGATGGCCTGGCGCGGGTCACGGGCGACGGCGACGCGGATGAGGTCGCGGGTGCCGACGATGCCGTTGGTCGGATCGAACTCGATCCAGCCCGCGCTCGGCAAGTAGACCTGCACCCAGGCATGGGTCGAGCCGCCGCCGAAATGGTGCTGCGCGATATCCTCGGGCACGAAGACGTAGCCGGAGACGAAGCGCGCGGCGATGCCGAGCCGGCGCAGCGCCTCGATCATGAACAGCGCGTAGTCGCGGCAGGTGCCGGTGCCCCGCAGCAAAGTCTCGCACGGGCTCTGCGTGCCCGGCGCGTGACGCCTTTGGTATGTAAACTGGTTGCGGATGGCGTGGGTGATGCGGCTGAGGATGTCGAAGGTTGGCGACGGCGCAGTCTCGTCGAGAAAGCCGCGCGCCCATGCCGCGATCCTGCCCTCGGGATCGGGATATTGCGCCGTGATGTACTGGACGAGATCGGGCAATTCCGCATCGTCATAGGCGAAGGGATAGAAATAAGCGGGATCGTCGGGCGTCAGCGCGAACTCGTCCACCGGATTGTGCTCGACGGTGACGTGCCAGTCGAACACCAGCCTGTCCGCGCGCGCGTCGAAATCGGCGATCGCGACCGAATTGCCGAACACATCGTGAATCCAGCGCAGCGACATCGGGTTCGGCGAGATATCGAGCCTGGAATCGAGCACGCGCAGATCATGGCCGTCGCTCGGACGCAGCATGAATCTGTGCTCGCCGAAGGCCACGGGACGATAGTAGCGATATTCGGTCTTGTGATGAATCGTCAGCAGCGGCATCGTCGGGAGATCATGGTGATGTTGGGCAGGCCCATTTGTTAATGTTTGCCCAATGTCCGGGGCGACTGCTTTTTCCACAGGCAATCAGGAATGGCTTTCAACACAGCCGAGGCGACGGATCAACTGCTGGGCGACGGCGATATTCCGCCAGTGCATGAGGTGAATGCAGAGGGCACATCACCCTTTTTGCTCACATCGGACCATTACGGCCGCATTCTGCCGCGCGCGCTCGGCGATCTCGGTGTATCGGAAGACGAGCTAACGAGGCACATCGCCTGGGACATCGGCATCGCCGGCGTCTCCGAGCGGCTGGCAAACATGCTTAACGCGCATCTGATCGCACAGCGCTATTCGCGGCTGGTAATCGACTGCAACCGTCCACCCGCTGTCGCGAGCTCGATCCCCGTGATATCGGAGGCGACCGCGATCCCGCGCAACGAAGGCATCTCGGACGGTGAGCGCGCGGCACGGCGACGCGAGATTTTTCAGCCCTATCATGATCGCATCGATGCGGTGATCGACGGCCGGAGCCGCGCGAAGCGGCCGACGGTGCTGGTGTCCTTGCACAGCTTCACGCCCGTCTATGCCGGCGTCGCCCGGCCCTGGCACATCGGCGCGCTGTACAATCACGACAAGGTGCTGCCGCAGCTGCTGCTGAAACACTTACGCAGCGAGGGCGATCTCGTCGTCGGCGACAACGAGCCCTATGCGGTGAGCGATCTCAGCGACTACACCATTCCCGTTCATGGCGAGGCGCGCGGTCTCGTCAACACCGGCATCGAGATCCGCCAGGATCTGATCGCGGATCAATCCGGCCAGCGGCAATGGGCGGAGCGGCTGGCAAGGATCTTTGCGGAGATCGAGGCGGAGCTGAGACCGGCGCTGCTGGTCGGCTAGCATCCTCATTTGGCCCGTATCAGCGCCAGCCAGATGCCGCCGCCGATCATGAAGCCGCCGGAGACGCGCGACGCCAGGCGGGTGCGGCGCGCCGAGAAGAAGCCGCGGACCTGGCCGGCAAGCAGTGCGTAGATGCCGTCGGTCAAGCCGGCCAGCACCATGAAGGTGATGCCGAGCACCAGGACCTGCGACAAATGATCCTTGCTCATGTCCATGAATTGCGGAATGAACGCACCGAAAAATACCAGCAGCTTCGGGTTCGACAAGGCGACGACGAAGCCCTGCAAGAGGAAGCCGCCGCGCGGCGGAGGCGGCGGCGCGTCGGCGTTGACGCCCTCGACTGGCGAGCGGATCAGCTTGATGCCGAGCCAAACCAGATAGGCCGCGCCCGCAAAGCGCACCCAGTTGAACCAATAGCCCATCGTCGCCATCAAGGTGGTGAGGCCGACCGCAAGGATGCCGATCACGATCAGCAGCCCCATCTGCACGCCCAGAATGTTGGTCAGCGCCGAGCGTGTGCCGTACCGCAGGCCGTTGGCGATGACGAGGGTCACGATCGGCCCCGGCAGCAGCGCCAGCGCAATGCAGGCGGCGATAAAGGCGAGATAGGCTTGCATGGACATCATGGGGGGACTCTGCGCGATGGCGTTTGCAGCTATTAATGCATGAGAAGAGCAGGAACGGAAGTCATCACTGTGTGACACAGAGGCCCTGCAATCAGGGGTGTCATCACCCGCGAAGGCGGGTGATCCAGTACGCCGAGACCTTCATGAGATACGGAGAGGCTGCGGAGTACTGGATACCCCGCCTTCGCGGGGTATGACAGCAGAGGTGGTGGAAGCACCACGCCGTATCGTCAATTCTTCGGCAGGCCGGCAACGGCGCGCGCAGGGCCGGTCAATTCGAGGATGTGCAGGCCGGTGTTGGCGCGATCGACGATGTAGATGTAGCCGCGGTCGTCGGTTTCGACATTGTTGGTCTGGATCGCGACCTTGCAGCGCTCGCCGCCCTCCACAGGAATGCAGCGCTTGTCGGTCGCGCCCGTGATCGCCGGGATGAAATAGCCGACTTCCCTTGGATGATAGGGATCGCGGACGTCGAGCGCGCGAACGCCGGCATTGAAGAAGGCGATGAAGGCCATCTTCTTGTAATAGACCGGCGCCATGCTCTCGTTCGAGGAATGCGAGCCGAAGCGGCCACCGCGCTGGCAGAACTTTCCGCTCGCCTCCGGCACGGTGTAGCTCGAGATCATCATCGGCCGCGTCTCGGTGGTGACGTCGGCGAACCACACCATCTGCCTCGCCTCGCCGCATTCGTTGAGAATCGCCTCATCCACGATCATGACGATGTCGCGGGTCTTGCCGTCCTTGTCCTCGGCAAATTCCGCCACGGGCATGTCGAGCATCGGGAACGTGGTGTGCGCGCCGTTGAAGGCGGACATCGGCAGCCGCGAGATCTCCGGAAAGCGCAGATTGTCCGGCGTCGGCTCCTTCGGCCCCGTCAGCAGCTTCTCGCGATCGACGATCTGCAGGATGCCGCCCTTGTTGGTGCCGTAACCGAAATAGACGCGGTTGCCGTCGGGCCCGGTCGAGATCGGTCCGTGCAATTCGGTCGGCACCGCGCCGGTCGAGCCGGGCTCCTGGCCGGGCAGGCCGAAATCGCGGATCTTCTGCGGATGAGTGGGATCGGAGAGATCGTAGACCTGCGTCATGCGCCGCGTGCGCCAGTCCGGCGCGCCCGAGACGAGATAGGCAATGCCGGTGTCGCATTCCCACCAGCTCTTGTGCGTGTCCTTCAAGCCGCCAAGGCGCGTGATCATCACGGGATTGGCGGGGTCAGCGACGTTCCAGATCTCGTGTGCCTGGCCGCCGAAGGTGCGCAGCATGTAGACCGCGTTGGGATCGCCCTTCGGCAAGGTCTTGCCGTCGCACACGCGCACCATCTGCGCGCCGCCGGATTCATATTTGCCCGCCTGTCCCGGCAGGTGCCTGAGATATTTGGGATGCGCGGGATCGGTGACGTCGACGATCGAGGTCCCGTTCGGCTCGGCATTGCCGGTCATCGGATTGACCGGAGCCGGCACGTCGTCGGTGCCGCCGTGGTGCCCGATATAGGCGATCCAGCGGTGACCCTGATGATGGATGGTCGGCTGATAGGCGCTACGGGCCTGAAGATCGTTGCTGCCGACCAGCTTCATGTTCGATGCCTCGGGCGGCGCACCGATGGTCTGCTTCTGGGCGTGAACAGAAGCGCTGCCGGCGAAAAGGACGAGGGCGGCAGCAGTCAGGACGCAACGGAACATCAAAGTCCTCCCAGGAACCAATCTGCGTTGGCTGAGCTTCAACGCTAGCACGGCCGCTCACACGCGCCAAAGACACGATCGCTTGCAGGTCATTCCGGAAACCGCGCTGCGGTTATCCGGAATCTCGAGATTGAGGTGCGCAAGCGCGCATCGTAGTTCGACGCTAATACGTCCCGGAATGACGTCGCTCTTGACATGCAACCATTTAGTTGCCTATTATCGCCGCCATGGATGAGGTCTTCAAGGCGCTCGCCGATGCGTCGCGACGGTCGCTGCTGGACCGGCTCCACGCCAGGAACGGCCAATCGCTGAACGAGCTTTGCGAGGGCTTGGCGATGACGCGCCAGGCGGTGACGAAGCACCTGGTCATCCTGGAAGAGGCCAATCTGGTTACGACCATCAAGCATGGCCGCGAGAAGCTGCACTATCTCAACCCGATGCCGATCCACCAGATCGGCGACCGTTGGATCGGGAAATTCGAGCGCGGCAAGCTCGCCGCACTCAGCGAGTTGAAACGCCAGCTGGAGAAGCGTGATGAGTAAGCCGCAATTCGTCTATGTCACCTCTATCCCGCGTGCAGCCCTCAACAAGGGATTTGATGCGAAATGAGCCTCGACCAGTTCCACCCCCTGACGGTCTACTCGATCTACATCGCCTCCACGCCGGAGAAGGTGTGGGAGGCGCTGACCTCAGCCGAGTTCAGCAGGCAATATTTCTTCGGCAATACCGTGGAGGTCGAGCCGCGGCTCGGCGGCGCCTTCATCCTGCGGACGCCCAACGGCGCCCTGCATATCAGCGGCGAGGTGCTCGCCTACGATCCGCCGCGCAAGCTTGCGGTGACCTTCAACGTCAACTGGCCCGAGCTGATCGAGAAGCTGGGGCCGACCCTCGTCACTTACGACATCGAGCAGGTCGGCGACGCTGTCCGGCTGACCATGAGCGAAGGCCACGATCGTCCGCTCAGCGACGACATCCTGTCAGGCGGACGCTCCGGCTGGCCCGCGATCCTGTCCAGCCTCAAGAGCTTGCTCGAGACCGGCAAGCCACTCGTGGTCAAGCTCGGTCCGCCACAGCGGATGCTGGATGCGCTGAAGGCGATGGGGATCAAGACGCCGTCGGCCTGACCTAGTCATTCCGGGGCGCGCGGAGCGCGAGCTACGGTGCGCAATTGCGCACCTGAGAATCCATCGCGCAGCAGAGTTGGTGGAACAATGGATTCCGGGTTCGCCCTGCGGGCGCCCCGGAATGACGGCTAGCCTGGCACTGGCACCACCAGGCGCCGGTAAAGATGCCATGTCGCATGCCCGAGCACCGGCAGCGTTACCACCAGGCCGAGGAAATACGGCAGCGCCGACACGATCAGCAGCATCACGATGACAGCGGCCCAGCCGACCATCGGCAGCGGACTGGTCACCACCGCACGCACGCTCGTCACCATGGCGGTGACGAAATCGACCTCGCGATCGAGCAGCAGCGGAAACGACACCACGGTCAGTGAAAACAGAATCAACGACAACGCCGCGCCGACCGCATTGCCGATCGCGAGGAACAGCAAACCCTCATTGGTGGTCAGCACCACCGTCATGAATTCCTGCAAGCTCGAGAACGAGGCGTGCAGGCCCAGCAACAATGCGATCAACAGCCGCACCTGGTACATCCAGATCACGAACACGAACAGCGTGACGAAGGCCATCCAGCCGATTTCGCTGCGCGAGCGTATCGCCGACCAGATCGCACCGAAAGAGACCGGCTGGCCGCGCTCGCGGCGGCGGCTCACCTCGTAGAGGCCGATGGCCACGAACGGCCCGATCAGCGCGAAACCGGCGGCCAAGGGATAGATGAGATAGACCATGCCGAAGGCGGTGAGGCAGAGCATGATGGTGATGCCGCCGGCGGCGTAGAGCGCGCCGAAGCAGAGCCCGTAAAGCGGCAGCGCCTGGAAATCGCGCAGGCCCTCCGCCAGCGCCTCGGCGATATCGGTCGCCACAACGGGACGCACCACCGGATCGACCTTGCCCGAGATGGACATCAGCTTCCTCCGCGCATCGGCGCGATCTTTTGTCGCGCGCAGGCCGCGATATTAGCGCCACTGCGCCCGGGCGCAACTTGACGCCGGATGGCGGGGCGATTGTAGCGTCGCCGCGATGCACGCGTGACAAAATCTTTAGCCTTCCGGGCAAATTTCGCGCCGATGCCTATGGACGGGGCCGACGATCGTGCCGCAAATTGTACCTCCAAACATATACACGCGAACAGCGGACCGGCCAATCGATGAGCCTGCGTACCCGGTTACTGATCCTCGTCATCGCGGCCATGCTGGTACCGGCGAGCCTCGTCGGCTTGCGCTTCGTGCAGAACCGCTCCAGCGAGATCAACGCTGCGCTGGCCAATCTCGTTGCCTCGGCCGATGACATCGCGAGTGATCTCGGCGAGAAGATCCAGGGCACGGCTCAGCTTCACTATGGCCTTGCTCGCGCCCGCGACCTCGACACAAGCGACAAGGCGGCATGCTCTGCCTTCCTGTCCGATGTGCGCGAAGAATATCCGCAGTTCACGGGAATCCTGACCATCAATCCGGACGGCAGCCTGTTCTGCGACTCGCTCCGGACCAACCGCAGGCTCGATCTAAATGACCGTGCCTATTTCAAGCAGGCCAAGGTCTCGCAAGGAGCCGTCGCGGTGGAGCCGGTGTTCGGCCGCCTGACCGGACTATCGGTCCTCCAGATTGCCTATCCGGTGCGCTCGGACGCCGGCGCGCTGAAATTCATCCTGCTTGCCTCGTTCAACTTGAACAAGTTCGCGGAGTTTCACGACAGGCGCTTGCTCGCCGAAAAGGAGATCCTGTTCCTCGACAGCAAGGGTACGGTGCTGGTGGCCCCCACGCGCGGCGGCTGGAGCGATCCGATCGGCGCGTCGATCGCTGGCTCTGATTTGTTCCGCTTTGCGGCAGCGCCCGACGGTGAACCTTCTCGCGAACTCACCGATCGTGACGGCCGCGCGCAGGTCTGGGCCGTCGCCCGGTCGCCGTCGATCCGCAAGGCCGGCCTCTATATTCTGGTCGGGCGCTCCAAGGACGGGCTGGTCGCCGCCGCCAACCGCCGGCTCTACGAGGATTTGGCGATCCTCACTGTGGCCTCGCTGCTGCTGCTCGCCGGTGTCTGGATCCTGGCGACCGTCAGCGTCGGGCGCCAGGTCGGCCGCCTCGCGGCGATGGCCAAGCGGCTCGGGCTCGGCGATCTCAGCGCACGGATTCCGCCGCCGCATCCGCGCGGGGAGCTTGGCGGATTGATGATGCTGCTCAACGGCACCGCCGAGTCGCTCGAGCAGCAGCGCGCCGCCATCGCCGATCTCAGCCACAAGCTCAGCCAGTCCCAGAAGATGGAGGCGATGGGCCAGCTCACCGGCGGCGTGGCGCACGACTTCAACAATCTCCTGACCGTCATCCTGGGCAACTCCGAGCATCTCGCCGACCGGCTGGCGGACAACAAGGAATTGCAGCGGATCGCCGGCGATATCGCGACCGCGGCCGAGCGCGGCTCCGACCTGACGCGCAGCCTGCTTGCCTTCGCGCGCAAACAACCGTTGCGGCCGCGCGAGATCGACATCGCCGAGCAGGTCGTCGGCATGGAGCAGTTGTTGCGGCGATCACTCGGCGAGCACATCGAATGCGGCTTTGCCTTTGGAGCAGATCTGTGGCGGGCCAGCGTCGATGCCGGCCAGCTCGCAACCGCCCTGCTCAACCTCGTGCTCAACGCGCGCGACGCGATGCCTGAGGGCGGCAAACTGACGGTCGAGGTGCGCAACATTTCGCTCGGTCCATCCGATCTCGACGTCAACGGCGAGCCGCGGCCGGGCGACTACGTCATGGTGGCTGTGACCGATACCGGCTGCGGCATGGCCGATGACGTCGTGAGCCGCGCGTTCGAGCCGTTCTTCACCACCAAGGAGGTCGGCAAGGGCACAGGCCTCGGCCTCAGCATGGTCTACGGATTTGCGCAACAGTCAGGAGGTCTGGTGCAGCTACAATCCGAACCGAAGCAAGGCAGCGTCGTCAGGCTATTCTTCCCGCGCATCGTTGCAGCACAGGACGAAGCCTCGGCTCCGGCAGAACCGATCGCGGTCCCCGACGGACGCGAAACTATTCTCGTCGTCGAGGATGACGACATGGTGCGCGCCTATGTCGAGAATGAGCTGCGAACGCTCGGCTACCGCGTCATCACGACGTCGAACGGGCCCGCGGCGCTGGAAGTGCTGCAAAAGCCCGGCGACGTCCATCTGCTGTTCACCGACGTCGTGATGCCCGGCGGCATGTTCGGGCCGGAGCTTGCGCGGCAGGCGACGGCGCTGCGGCCCGGTCTCAAGGTGCTGTTCACCTCCGGCTACAGCCAGAATCCGGTCAAGATGCCCGACGGCGTCGACGCCCGCATTCTGACCAAGCCGTTCAAGCGGCAGGATCTTGCCGCGATGCTGCGGTCTACACTGTCGGCGCCGCCGCGCTAAAATACGCTCTAACCTCTCGCCCGCAATTCGCGCCGCAGCACCTTTCCTGTCGCCGTCATCGGCAAGGTCTCGGCGAACTCCACGTAGCGCGGATATTCGTGGGCGGCGAGCTGCACCTTGACGAACTGCTGGATTTCGCGTGCGAGCGCATCACCCGCCGCGAACCCCGGGCGCAGCACGATCCAGGCCTTGATCGATTCGGTGCGGATCGGATCGGGAATGCCGACCACGGCGGCCATCGCCACCGACGGATGCTTCATCAGCGTATGCTCGATCTCGGACGGTCCGACGCGATAGCCGGCCGTGGTGATGACATCGTCCTCGCGGCTGACATACCAGAAATAGCCGTCTTCATCCTGCACGCCGAGATCGCCGGTCAACAGAAATTCGCCGGCATATTTCTTCGCTGTCGCGTCCGGGTTGCGCCAGTATTCGAGCATGGTGACGGGACATGGCTGGCGCACGCCGATGATGCCGCGCTGGCCGCGTGGCTGCTCCTCGCCTTTGTCGTTGACGATGCGGACGTCGAACCCTGGCGTCGCCTTGCCCATCGAGCCGGGCCGGATCGGAAACAGATTGGAGTTGCTGCCGATCACCAGATTGCACTCGGTCTGGCCGAACACTTCGTGCGCATCGATGCCGAAGGTGTCCCGCACCCAGCCGAGCAGTTCGCCGCCGAGCGATTCACCGCCGGTAAAGATGCTGCGCAGCTTGACGCTCGCGTGTTTCACACCCGCCTGTCGCATCAGCTTCAGCGCGGTCGGCGGCAGGAAGACGTTGCGGACGCCGAGATCGGCCATCATCTGCATCGCCGCCTGCGGCTCGAATTTTCGCGCGCGATGTCCAACCAGCGGAATGCCGTGATACCAGAACGAGAGCAGGCCGTTGATGAGACCACCGATCCAGGCCCAGTCCGCCGGCGTCCACATCAGATCGCCAGGGCGCGGCAGAAAGTTATGACACATCTCGACATTGGGAAGATGGCCGAGCACGACGCGATGCGCGTGTAGCGCGCCCTTGGGATTACCCGTGGTGCCCGAGGTATAGATGATCAGCGCGGGATCATCGGCGGATGTGTCGACGTCAGTAAAATCTTCGGACGCGGTTTCGATTGCCAACCAGAACGGTTTCGCGCCGGCGTGGACGGCACCGCTCGTGATGTAGATGTCCTGCAGATAAGGCAGCCGATCGCGGATCTTGGTGAGCTTCTCCCAGCCAGCCTCATCGGTGACGATCGCCTTCGCTTGTGAATTCGACAGGCGGAATTCCAGCGCGTCCTCGCCGAACAGCGCGAACAGGGGGATCGATATCAGCCCGGAGCGAAATGCCGCCATATGCGCGATCGGCAATTCCAGCGACTGCGACAGGAATACCGCGACGCGGTCGCCACGCGAAAGCCCATCCGCCTTCAGCACATTGGCGAAACGGCGCGACATCTCGGCGACTTCGTCGAACGAGGTGCGCGTGGTGGCACCGTTTTCGTCGACATAAACAAGCGCAAGCCGGCCGGTTCCGTCGGCATGGCGATCGCAGCACGCATCCGCGATGTTGAAGCGCGCCGGGATGTCCCAGCGGAAGTTGCGGTAGAGCTCGTCGTAGGTTGCGGCTTCGGTGAGCATGGGCCTGGCGTTTTCCCGGTGTCTTGTTGTTATGGCGCAGTCTAGAGCCGGGAATATTCAGGACAAGCCCCGCGGCGTCATTCCGGGGCGTCCGAAGGACGAACCCGGAATCCATCCAGCCGCAGAGAATGTCGCGCGATGGATTCCGGGTTCGATGCTTCGCATCGCCCCGGAATGACAGCGGGGGCTTACCGCACCGTCGCGAAGAATTTCCTGACATCGCGCACGTACAGCTCGGGCTGCTCGAAAGCGGCGAAATGCCCGCCCTGCTCCATCTCGCTCCAATGAGTGATGTTGGTGAAGTTCGGCTCCATCCAGCGCCGCACCGGCGTGATGATCTCCTTTGGGAACACGGCCACACCCGTTGGCACTTTCACGGCCGGCGTGGCGCGGCGTTTGCCAAAACTCTCCCAGTAGAGCCGTGCCGACGAGGTCGCCGTTTCCGTCGCCCAGTAGAGCATGACGTTGTCGAGCAGCTCGTCCTTGTCGAAAATGTTCTCGGGGTGGCCGTTGCAATCGGTCCAGGCCCAGAATTTTTCCAGGATCCACGCCGCCTGCCCGCTTGGCGAATCCGTCAGCCCATAGCCGAGCGTCTGCGGCCGGGTCGATTGCTGCTTAGAATAACCGGAGTCGAGATCGACGTAGTGCTTGAGGCCGGCGAGTGCGCGCTTTTCTTCCGGTGTCGGCTCGCCCTCGACCCGCGGCGCGGCGTTGAAGGCGAGCGTGATGTGGATGCCGGCACAATGCTCCGAGTCCTGCGCGCCCAGCGAGCTCGTCACTGCCGAGCCCCAGTCACCGCCTTGCGCGCCGTAGCGCGCATAGCCCAGCCGGTCCATCAGCTTCGCCCAGGTCGCGGCGATGCGATCGACGCCCCAGCCGGTGGTCGTTGGCTTGGCCGAGAAGCCGAAACCCGGCAGCGAGGGACAGATCACGTGAAAGGCGTCCGCGGGATTGCCACCGTGACCGGCAGGATCAGTGAGCGGCGCGATCACCTTCTGGAATTCGACGATCGAGCCGGGCCAGCCGTGGGTGATGATCAGCGGCAGCGCCCCCGCTTGCTTCGAACGAACATGCAGGAAGTGGATGTCGAGCCCGTCGATCTCGGTGGTGAACTGGTCGAAGCGGTTGAGTTTTGCCTCACGGGCACGCCAGTCGTAACCGTTGGCCCAGTAGCTGCACATCTCCTGGATCCATTTCAGCGGCGCGCCCTGGCTCCAGTCGTCGACCAGCTCCGCCTCCGGCCAGCGGGTGCGGGCGAGGCGTGATTTGAGATCGGCGAGGATGTCGTCGCTGATGGCGATGCGGAATGGTTTTATGGCGGACATCGGCGGCCTCCCCATTTTTCTTGCTGTCATTCCGGGGCGCGCCTCTTGGCGCGAGCCCGGAATCCATTTCGCAACAGAGCCGGAGGCACGATGGATTCCGGGTTCGACGCTTCGCGTCGCCCCGGAGTGACGGCCTAGCCCGACAGCGCCGCCTTCACCAGACCAGACGCCTTGCCGAAATCCATCTGTCCCGCGAACTTGGCGCGCAATACCGCGATCACCTTGCCCATGTCCTTCATGCCGGCAGCGCCGGTCTCGGCGATGGCATCGGAGATCGCCTTCTTCACGTCGTCCTCGGCCATCTGCTTCGGCAAGTAAGCCGAGATCACCGCGATCTCCTCGCGCTCCTGTGCGGCAAGCTCGGCACGGCCGCCCTTGTCGTAGAGCTCGACCGCCTCCTGGCGCTGCTTGATCATCTTCTGCAGCACGGCGAGCAGGTCGGCATCGGACAGCGGCGGCTTGCCCTGGCCGCGGGCGTCGATGTCGGCGTTCTTGATGGTCGAGTTGACCATGCGCAGCGTGGAGAGCTTGCGCTCGTCCTTGGCCTTCATGGCCTCCTTGACCGCATTGTTGATGTCGTCGCGCAGCATAATCGTATCCTCTTGATCTGTCCCCTTGATCTAAGCCGTTCGCGGGAAAGAGGCCAGTGCGGGCCTGTCACCGGGGGTTCATTGTTTCCCGCCTGACGGCCAAAACGGCGCAAAATTTCAGGCCCCACCCCAAGACCCGCCCTAAGTCCCTGAAGAGGCCTGTCAAATATGCAAAAACGCATGTGAATCCGCCGTTTCCCGCTTTGACGGGCGGGCGTGGGGGGCTTATGAAGCGGGCTCATGACACAACATGACAACGATCCCGCCTGGCCGGACCATAAACCGACCGCGCTCCTCGTGCTTGCCGATGGCACGGTGCTCGAAGGCTTTGGTCTCGGCGCCGAAGGCCAAGCCGTCGGCGAAGTCTGCTTCAACACCGCGATGACCGGCTATGAGGAGATCCTCACCGATCCCTCCTATGCCGGCCAGCTCATCACCTTCACCTTCCCGCATATCGGCAATGTCGGTACCAACGAGGAAGACATCGAGACGGTGAACATGGCCGCGACGCCGGGCGCGCGCGGCGTGATCCTGCGCACCGCGATCACCAATCCTTCGAACTACCGCGCCACCAGGCACCTCGACGCCTGGCTGAAGGCGCGCGGCATCATCGGCCTGTCCGGCATCGACACCCGCGCGCTGACCGCGCTGATCCGCAGCAAGGGCATGCCCAATGCCGTGATCGCGCACGCCAAGGACGGCGAGTTCGACCTGCATGGCCTGAAGGAAGAAGCGCGCGAATGGCCCGGCCTCGAGGGCATGGACCTCGTGCCGATGGTCACGTCAGGCCAGCGCTTCACCTGGGACGAGACACCCTGGCTGTGGAACAAGGGTTTTGGCCGTCAGGACCAGCCCGAGTTCAACGTGGTCGCGATCGACTACGGCATCAAGCGCAACATTCTGCGCCTGCTCGCCGGCGTCGGCTGCAAGGTGACGGTGGTGCCGGCGACGACCTCGTCCGAAGACATTCTGGCGATGAAGCCCGACGGCGTGTTCCTGTCGAACGGGCCGGGCGATCCGGCCGCCACAGGCAAATACGCGGTGCCAGTGATCCAGGACGTCATCAAGTCGGGCACGCCGACCTTCGGCATTTGCCTCGGCCACCAGATGCTGGGCCTTGCCGTCGGCGCGAAGACCAAGAAGATGCATCAGGGCCATCACGGCGCCAATCATCCGGTCAAGGACGAGACCACCGGCAAGGTCGAGATCACCTCGATGAATCACGGCTTTGCCGTGGACGAAAAGACGCTGCCCAAGGGCGCGACGCAGACCCACATTTCCTTGTTTGATGGGTCCAACTGCGGCATCCAGCTCGACGGCAAGCCGGTGTTCTCGGTGCAGTACCACCCGGAAGCCTCGCCCGGTCCGCGCGACTCACACTATCTGTTCCAGCGCTTTGCCGATCTGATGCGGCAGAAGAAAAGCGCGTAAGGCGGCTCCTCGTCCTCGTCATTCCGGGGCGCGCGTAGCGCGAGCTATGATGCGCAATTGCGCATCTGAGAATCCATCGGGCAACAGACTCTGCAGCGCGATGGATTCCGGGCTCGACGCTGCGCGTCGCCCCGGAATGACGGAGGAACACGCGTTCGCGCTCATCGTTAATTCCTGTGACCGTCGTGCAGGAGTTCTGTCATGTCCGTCGTTCGCGACTATGCCGAGCCGCTCGCCATCGTGTTCGAGGATGACGGGCTCGTGCCGAACAACATCCTTCCCTTCCTCATTTACCAGGGCGCGGTGACGCTCGATCCGAAGCAGCCCGAACAGACCATCGAAAACCTGTTCGAAACCAACGGATGGGGCGGCACGTGGCGCAACGGCGTCTACGACTATCTGCATTACCACGCGACCGTGCATGAGGTGCTCGGCGTCGCGCGCGGCCATGCCCGCGTTCGCTTCGGCGGCGATCACGGCCAGGAGCTGGAGATCAAGGCCGGCGACGTCGCGATTTTGCCTGCTGGCACCGGGCATCAATGCCTCACGGCGAGCGATGATTTCTGCGTGATCGGCGCTTATCCGCCGGGATCGAAGATGGAGATCACGCGGGCAACGCCGGAGAACCACGCCAAGGCGTTGCAGACGATCCCGAAGGTGCCGCTGCCGCCAGCCGATCCGGTGACGGGGAAGCACGGCGCGTTGATGCGGTTGTGGCGGTAGCGACACGGGCGGTGCCGTAGGGTGGGCAAAGGCGCGCTTTCGCGCGCCGTGCCCACCACATCTGTCGATCGCGAAAAATGCGTGGGCACGCTTGCGCTTTGCCTACCCTACGGCAGTGTGCCCTTACGCCTCGTTCGCGCCTTCCTGCCGTGTTGCCTCGAACAGGAACCACGTTCGTCGCTCGGTCTCGTCGATGAAGACCTCCAAGATGCTGGCGCTGGCGACGTCGCCGGCGTCGTCGCAGACCTCGTGCGCCTTGCGCATGCTGGCAGCGACATGCTTGTTGTCCTGCATCAGCTCGCGCAGCATCTCGCGCGGCGGGACGTAGTCCTCGTTGTTGTCCTTGATGGTCTGGAGCTTGGCAACCTGGCCGATCGACTTCAACGTGGTGCCGCCGATCTTGCGGACGCGCTCGGCGAGCTGGTCGGTGGTGGCGAAGATCTGCTCGGACTGCTCGTCGAGCAGCAGGTGATAGTCGCGAAAATGCCGGCCGCTGATGTGCCAGTGGAAATTCTTGGTCTTGAGGTACAGCGCGAACGCGTCGGCCAGAAGCACGTTGAGCGCCTCGGAGACCTTGTTGACCGCCTGGGGCTGCAGATCGGTGGGGGTATCGAGATCGGGCGAGACCTTGTTGGGGGCTTTGCTCACGGGAAACCTTCCTGTTAGGACGCGCACATTGACGGCGCGCCGTCGCACCCCTAACGCAAGGGGGGCAACGCGGTTCCTGGCCAGGAACCACTGGGCGGGATCTCATGGACGATTGGATCGACTATTACGACTCGACGCATACGATCTATGTCAGCAAATTGCATCGCGATTTGCACTTCCAGATCATCGCGCGGGACATCATCGGCTACATCACCTCGCCTGACGCGATCGTGCTCGACTATGCCTGTGGCGAGGCGCTTTCGGCGAGCCAGGTGGCGACCGCCTGCGGCCAGCTGATCCTGGCCGAGCCCGCGCCCGGTGTGCGCGGCCGCCTGATCGCCCGGTTTGCGCCCGACACCAAGATCCGCGTCCGCTCGCTCGACGACGTGCGCAAGATGCCGGACCAATCCATCGACCTCGTCGTGATGAACTCGGTCGCGCAATATATGACATCCGAGGAGCTCGATGCCGCGCTGCTCAATATCAGGCGGATCCTGAAGCCATCAGGCAAGCTGGTGCTGGGCGATATCCTTCAGCCGCATGTCGGCATGCTCAGGGACGTGGCGGCACTGCTGTCCTTCGGACTGCGTCACGGCTTTCTGAAAGATGCGCTGATCGGGCTCATCAGCACCGCGCTGTCGGACTACCGTCATTTGCGCTCGCGCATCGGATTGCAGCGCTACAGTGAGGACGAGATCACCGCCAAGCTGAAGGCGGCGGGTTTCGCCGGCCAGCGCGCCAACACCAATATCGGCCACAACCGCTGGCGCATGACCTTCATCGCCCGGCCACCCCTGGTGCGTTAAGCATAACCACCACCTGAGGTGGCTTGTCGCAGCCCGATCGGGCAATGATCGCCGCGGCCCGGTGGCGGAAGCGTCTACGCGAGAGCGGTGCATCGCTCTTCATCCTGGTTCAAATCCAGGCCGGGTCTCCAGCCTTCGCTGGCTTCGCCAGCTTCGGCTAGGCGAGCCCTGTCGTAGCGAAGGCTGCCTCGGCGAAGCCGGGCGTGGCGCAGCGCGCTACTTCGCCTCAACCACATCGCACTCCGCAACGAGCTGAAGCCTGTCCGCGTCCTTGGCCGCCGACTTGAGCACGGCATCGAGCAGGCCCGGAAAGCGCGCCTCGAGATCCTCGCGGCGCAGCCGCATGAAGCGGTTCGTGCCTGCCAGGCGGGTCTGCATCAGCCCGCAATCGCGCAGCTTTGCGAAGTGATAGGTGAGGTTCGACTTGCCAGAGAGACCGTTGAAGTCGCCGCAGCAGAGCTCGCTGCTGACACGTTCCTGCTGTGCGAGCTGATACACGATCGCCAATCGGATCGGATCGCTCAGACAATCCAGGACCAGCGGCAGCTCGATCTGCTCTCGCGTGGGATGAGGAGGGGTGCGGCTCATGATGTGAGGAATCATAGCGAGGCGGGCGCAATGTTCAATAGTTCTTGAACCAATTGACTCCCAAATCGACTTATTCGATAGTTCAATAAACATTGAACATAGGAATTCGAGCAATGAGCGTGGTCTGGCTGGCCCTGGGGGCCTTTGCGATCGGTACCGAAGGCTTTGTCATTGCTGGGCTTTTGCCGGCAATCGCCGGCGACCTGTCGATTTCGGTCTCGGCCGCCGGCCAATTGGTCACCGCCTACGCCCTCACCTACGCGGTCGGCTCGCCGATCCTGGCCGTGGCGCTGAACAACATCGACCGCCGCACGGTGCTGGCGCTGGCGCTGTCGACGTTCATCGCCGGCAACCTCGCGGCGATGGTGGCCTCCAACTACGCGCTGCTGCTGGCCTCGCGCATGCTGATGGCTCTGGGCTCCGGGCTGTGCATGCCGACGGCGCTCGCCGTATCGGTTGCTGTCGCCTCGCCCGAACGGCGTGGCCGCGCGGTTGCGCTGGTGACCTCGGGCCTCACGGTCGCGACCGTCATCGGCGTGCCCCTGGGTAATCTCGTTGGCAGCCTGCTCGGCTGGCGCGCGACGTTTGCCATGGTCGCCATCATCAGCGCGGTCGCGCTGGCCGGCCTGCTGCTCGGCCTGCCCCGCGGTCTGCCGCGGAACACCGCTTCGCTCAGCGAACGGCTGGCGGTGGCGCGCCACAGCAATGTCGTGATTGCACTCGCCATCACGATTTTATGGGCGCTGGGCGGCTTCACCGTGTTCACCTATTTCGCGGTGCCGCTGCGCGGCCTCGGCTTCGATGCCTCGCAAATCAGCCTTGCCCTGCTGGTGTTCGGTGGCGCTGCCGCGATCGGGAACATGCTCGGGGGCATCCTTGCTGACCGGCTGGGCACGATGACCACCGCCGCGCTCGGGCTTGCCGGCATGGCGAGCGCGCTCATTCTGCATTCGCTGGTCCTGAAGCTGCTGCCCGGACAGGCGCATTACGCGGTGCTCGGCGCGATCTTCCTCTGGGGCCTGTCGGGCTGGGCGTTCTATCCGGCCCAGATCGCCAGCATCGTCAGGATCGATCCGCAGGCCTCGATGATTGCGCTCTCACTCAATGCCTCCGCGATGTATCTCGGCTTCGCCATCGGTGGTGCCTTGGGCGGCGCCGTGCTGGCCACCCTCGCGCCCGATGACCTCGGCTGGATCGGCGGAACGAGCGTTGCGGCCTCGCTTCTGGTGCACCTCGCCCGCGGCTGGCAGGCCCGGCCGAAACCGGTCAAAATTGCTGGTTGATGGGCGTTTTTCGGGGTTTCGCCGCCCCGAAAACTGGTCTAAGACCCACCCGCGCGCGAGGGAGACCCCCGCGCTCTCGGCTTAGGGGACGCGCGGCAAGCGCGCCCTTTTTTTGTGCCCAAAATCCAGCCCGCGAGCGGTGATGCCTAAACGAACCGACATCTCGACCATCCTGATCATCGGCGCCGGTCCCATCGTGATCGGCCAGGCCTGCGAGTTCGACTATTCGGGCACGCAAGCGGTGAAGACGCTGAAGGAAGAGGGCTATCGCATCGTCCTCGTCAATTCCAATCCGGCCACGATCATGACCGACCCGGAATTGGCCGATGCCACCTACATCGAACCGATCACGCCCGAGATCGTCGCCAAGATCATCGAGAAGGAACGCCATGTCGTTCCCGGCGGCTTTGCGCTGCTGCCGACCATGGGCGGCCAGACCGCGCTGAACTGCGCGCTGTCGCTGCGCCGGCAGGGCACGCTGGAGAAATTCGACGTCGAGATGATCGGCGCGACCGCCGACGCGATCGACAAGGCGGAGGACCGCCAGCTCTTTCGCGAGGCCATGACCAAGATCGGGCTGGAGACGCCGAAGTCGCGGCTTGCCAACGCCTCCGAGCTGAAGAAGGCGTTCCGCGACAAGTACCACGCCGAACGCGAGAAGCTGTCGGGCGCGGCCCTCGAGGAGCTCGACCGGCAGTGGACGCTCGGCGAGAGCGATCGCCGCAAGCGCTACCAGGAATATGCGTTCGGCCAGGCCATGATGGCGCTGTCCGAGATCGGCCTGCCCGCGATCATCCGCCCCTCCTTCACCATGGGCGGCACCGGCGGCGGCATCGCCTACAACAAGGAAGAGTTCCTCGACATCATCGAGCGCGGTCTTGACGCGTCCCCCACCAACGAAGTCCTGATCGAGGAATCCGTTCTCGGCTGGAAAGAGTTCGAGATGGAGGTGGTGCGCGACAAGAAGGACAATTGCATCATCGTCTGCTCGATCGAGAATTTCGATCCGATGGGCGTGCACACCGGCGACTCCATCACGGTGGCGCCGGCGCTGACGCTGACGGACAAGGAATATCAGATCATGCGCGACGCCTCGCTGGCGGTGCTGCGCGAGATCGGTGTCGAGACCGGCGGCTCCAACGTGCAGTTCGGCGTCAATCCGGAAGACGGCCGGATGGTCGTGATCGAGATGAATCCGCGCGTGTCGCGCTCCTCTGCGCTGGCCTCGAAGGCGACAGGCTTCCCGATCGCCAAGGTCGCGGCCAAGCTCGCCGTTGGCTACACGCTCGACGAGATCGCCAACGACATCACCGGCGGCGCGACGCCGGCCTCGTTCGAGCCGACGATCGACTACGTGGTGACCAAGATCCCGCGTTTCGCCTTCGAGAAATTCCCCGGCGCCTCCTCGACGCTGACGACCTCGATGAAGTCGGTCGGCGAGGTCATGGCGATCGGCCGCACCTTCCAGGAGAGCCTGCAGAAGGCGCTGCGCGGGCTCGAGACCGGCCTCACCGGTCTCGACGAGATCGAGATCGAAGGCCTCGGCCAGGACGACGACAAGAACGCCATCCGCGCAGCGCTCGGCACGCCGACGCCGAACCGCCTGCTCCAGGTCGCACAGGCCATGCGGCTCGGCTGGTCGAACGAGGATATCTTCAACTCCTGCAAGATCGATCCGTGGTTCCTCGGCGAGATGCGCGGCATCGTCGACATGGAAGAGAAGGTCAGGAGGCACGGCCTGCCAAGCAACGCGTTCGGCATGCGCACGCTCAAGGCCATGGGCTTCTCGGATGCGCGCCTTGCGGTGCTCGCCCAGACGACCGAAGCCGACGTCACCGCCAAGCGCCACGCGCTGGGCGTCCGTCCGGTCTACAAGCGCATCGACACCTGCGCGGCCGAATTCGCCTCGCCCACCGCCTATATGTACTCGACCTACGAGGCGCCGTTTGCCGGCAGCGCCGCCGACGAGAGCACGCCGTCGGACAAGAAGAAGGTCATCATCCTCGGCGGCGGCCCGAACCGCATCGGCCAGGGCATCGAGTTCGATTATTGCTGCTGCCATGCCTGCTTCGCGCTGCATGACGCCGGCTATGAATCCATCATGGTCAACTGCAACCCGGAAACGGTGTCGACCGACTATGACACCGCGGACCGGCTTTATTTCGAGCCGCTCACCGCCGAGGACGTGCTGGAGATCATCGCCAAGGAGCGCAGCAACGGCACGTTGCACGGCGTGATCGTCCAGTTCGGCGGCCAGACCCCGCTGAAACTTGCCCGCGCGCTGGAAGCCGCCGAAGTGCCGATCCTCGGCACCTCGCCCGACGCCATCGACCTCGCCGAAGACCGCGACCGCTTCAAGCGGGTGCTCGACAAGCTCCGCCTCAAGCAGCCGAAGAACGGCATCGCCTATTCGGTCGAGCAGGCTCGCCTGGTCTCCGCCGATCTCGGCCTGCCGCTGGTGGTGCGCCCGTCCTACGTGCTCGGTGGCCGGGCGATGCAGATCATCCGCGAGGAGAACCAGCTCAACGACTATCTGCTCGGCACGCTGCCGGAGCTGGTGCCCGCCGACGTCAAGGCGCGCTATCCGAACGACAAGACCGGGCAGATCAACACCGTTCTCGGCAAGAACCCGCTGCTGTTCGACCGCTATTTGTCCGACGCCACCGAGATCGACGTCGACTGCCTCAGCGACGGCAAGGACACGTTCATCGTCGGCATCATGGAGCACATCGAGGAAGCCGGCATCCATTCCGGCGATAGCGCTTGCTCGCTGCCGCCGCACTCGCTCGACGCGAAGATGATCGCGGAGCTGGAGCGGCAGACCCGCGAGCTCGCGCTCGGCCTCGACGTCGTCGGCCTGATGAACGTGCAATATGCCATCAAGGACGGCGAGATCTACGTGCTCGAAGTCAATCCGCGCGCCTCGCGCACGGTGCCTTTCGTCGCCAAGGTGATCGGCACGCCGGTCGCCAAGATCGCCGCGCGCATCATGGCCGGCGAGAAGCTCGCCGACTTCAAGCTGAAGAAGGCAGATTTCAGGCATGTCGGCGTGAAGGAATCGGTGTTTCCATTCGCCCGCTTCCCCGGCGTCGACACGGTGCTGGGTCCGGAGATGCGCTCGACCGGCGAGGTCATGGGCATCGATCGCTCTTTCGCGGTTGCCTTTGCCAAGAGCCAGCTTGGCGGCGGCACAAGAGTACCGCGCAAGGGCACGGTGTTCGTCTCGGTACGCGAGAGCGACAAGGTTCGTATCGCCGAAGCCGTGCGCCAGCTGCATTCGCTTGGCTTCAAGGTGCTGGCGACATCAGGGACGGCGCGCTTCCTGACCGATCAGGGCATCCCGGCGGAGAAGGTGAACAAGGTGCTGGAGGGACGGCCGCATATCGTCGACGCCATCACCAATGGCGATGTCCAGCTCGTTCTCAACACCACCGAAGGTCCGCAGGCGCTCGCCGACAGCCGCTCGCTGCGGCGCGCGGCCCTCTTGCATAAAGTGCCATATTACACCACTCTTTCCGGGGCCGTGGCGGCCGCGCAGGGCATCCGCGCCTATCTGGGCGGGGACCTTGAGGTTCGGACCCTGCAGAGCTACTTTTCGGAAACCTGATCGTTAGCGAAAGGCCCGGCCCTGAGGGTTAAGCCTTGCGCTAAGTGATTGGCAATCAAGCCATAATGGCCGGAGGAACCGTCTGGCCACGTGGTTGTTTTGTTCCGGCGCCAGCCCACTTAACGTTCCGGTGGCCGTGTGCTCGGATCTGGAAAGCACTGACGAATCAGGGTTGCCGCGCCCTCCGTTTTCGGTGGGCGCGCGACTGGAAGACGAGAGAAAAGATGGAAAAGGTTCCGATGACTGCGAGCGGCTTTGCCGCGCTCGGGGAAGAATTGAAGAAGCGCCAGTCCGAGGACCGTCCGCGCATCATCGAGCATATCGCGGAAGCGCGCTCCCACGGCGACCTCTCCGAAAACGCGGAATACCATGCCGCGAAGGAAGAGCAGTCCCATAATGAGGGCCGCATCGCCGAGCTCGAGGACAAGCTCGCGCGGGCCGACATCATCGACATTTCCAAGCTCTCCGGCGACACCATCAAGTTCGGTGCAACCGTGACGCTGGTCGACGAGGACACCGAGAAGAAGACGGTGTGGCAGATCGTCGGCGAGGTCGAGGCCGACGCCAAGAAAGGCCGGATCTCCATCACCTCGCCGCTGGCGCGCGCGCTGATCGGCAAGAAGAAAGGCTCGACCGTCGAGGTCAACGCCCCCGGCGGCGCCAAGGCCTACGAAATCACCAAGGTGGAGTGGCGGTAATCCAACCGACAAAGAGTGCCTGAAAGGCCGCGCGGGTTGCGCGGCTTTTCTGTTTCGCAATCTGTCCAGGGCGAGATTGTGAACCGCACCGTCCTCCGTCATGCTTGGCGCTGCCGTTCGAGCACGGGAGCACAAGATGGACATCGATCGCATCGCTGCGCAAAGCCAGCCCTATCTGCTCAGCCTCTTCCGCTTCATCACCGGGCTAGTGTTCTTTCACTATGGCGTAGCCAAGCTGTTCAAGTTTCCGCCGGTGGAAATGTTTGCCGACGTGACGCCGTTGTCGCTCTGGGGTATCGCCGGCATGCTCGAATTCGTGCTCGGCGGTCTCTTGATGATTGGCCTGTTCACGCGGCTGGCGGCCTTCATCCTGTCCGGTGAGATGGCCTTCGCCTATTTCATCGAGCACATGCCGCACAGCTTCTTTCCCGTCGTCAACGACGGCGCGCTTGCGATCGTGCTGTGCTTCGCGTGCCTGTTCCTCGCAGCCGCTGGAAGCGGTCCGATCAGCGTGGATGCGCTGCGGCGGTAACCCTGCTCCCCGCCGTCATTGCGAACGCGAATCCATCACCGTCACCCCGCGCAACGGCGAAGCCGTTGTCGCTGGAGGCGCTCGCCTGTTCGGCCAGCCTCGAGGGGCGACGGCCCAACTGCCAGCTGTTCCGTTCATCCTTCGAGGCTCCCGGCGCGATGCTTTGCATCGCGCCACTCGGGACCTCAGGATGACGGAACTGCTATGCCGTTTTGGAAGCTACCTTCTTCCCTTCACGTCGAGCGGCACCGCCGCCTCGTATTTCGAATTGTGCAGCACCAGCGAGGTGCGCACGTTGCGCACGTGCGGCGCCGCGGTCAGGTGCGTCACAAAGTCCTGGAAGGTCGCCATGTCAGGGGCGACACATTTGAGGATGAAATCGACCTCGCCGGACAGCATCCAGCATTCCCGCACCAAGGGCTCGGCGCGGACGAACTCCTCGAAGGCGCGCAGATCCGCCTCCGCCTGGCTGGAGAGGTGCACGGCGGCGAACACCGTGACGTCGAAACCGAGCTTTCGCGCGTCCAGCAGCCCGCGGTAGCCGTGGATATAGCCCTCCTCCTCCAGTGCTCGGACCCGGCGCAGGCAGGGTGGAGGCGAAATACCGACCCGTTTGGCGAGCTCGACATTGGTGATTCGACCGTCGGCCTGGATTTCGGACAGAATCTTGAGGTCGATCTCGTCTAGGTTCCGCGACACGTGATTGGAACTCCTGGCCTTATCGGCGGTATTCGGTGGGTCTGTCGCAATCCTCATAGCCAGTCTGCGCCAAATGAGCAATTTTATTGCGCGTGCAGCGCAATCGACTTTTGTTCCTTGGAAAAATCCGCCGAGAGGGAATGCAATTCTTGCATAGCTCACCAGAACGCTTAGATTAGCTCTGATATTTCAGCGCCTCCGCGAGGCCTCCCGGCACGTTCCGCGCCCGCGCTGCAAATCCCCCGTGAAAGGCGTCCATCGAAATGTCCGCTCCTGTTCATGCAAAGGTCATCATCATTGGCTCCGGCCCCGCCGGCTACACCGCCGCGATCTACGCCGCGCGCGCGATGCTCGAGCCGATCTTGATCCAGGGCATGCAGGCCGGCGGCCAGCTCACCATCACCACCGACGTCGAGAACTATCCGGGCTTCGCCGACGTGATCCAGGGCCCCTGGCTGATGGAACAGATGGAAAAGCAGGCAGTGCATGTCGGCACCAGGATCGTGACCGACCTGGTGATCAAGCTCGACACCTCGCAGCGGCCGTTCCGCCTCACCTGCGACTCCGGCGATGTCTATCTCGCCGACACCGTGATCCTCGCCACCGGCGCGCAGGCGCGCTGGCTCGGGCTGCCCTCTGAAACGAAATTCCAGGGTGGCGGCGTCTCGGCCTGCGCCACCTGCGACGGCTTCTTCTACCGCAACAAGGAGGTCGTGGTGGTCGGCGGCGGCAATACCGCGGTCGAGGAAGCGCTGTACCTGACCAACCACGCCTCGCAGGTCACCATCGTGCATCGCCGCGATCATTTCCGCGCCGAGCGCATCCTGCAGGAGCGCCTGTTCAAGCACCCGAAGATCAAGGTGATCTGGGACTGTGCGGTCGACGAGATCTGCGGCACTGAAAACCCGAACAAGGTCACCCATGTCCGCCTCAAGAACGTCAAGACCGGCGCGCTGACGGATGTGAAGACCGACGGCGTCTTCATCGCCATCGGCCACGCCCCGGCAACCGAGCTGGTGAAAGACAAGGTCAAGCTGAAACCGTCGGGCTATGTCGAGGTCGCCCCGAACTCGACCGCGACGTCCGTGCCCGGCTTGTTCGCCGCGGGTGACGTCGCCGACGAAACCTATCGCCAGGCCGTGACGGCCGCAGGCCTCGGCTGCATGGCAGCGCTCGAGGCCGAACGTTTCTTGGCCCTGCGCGCCAGCGAGCGCGCGGCAGCGGAATAACGATCATGCCCCGAACACGCGACGGATTCACGGATATGGACTGGGACAAGCTGAAGGTGTTTCACGCGGCGGCAGAAGCGGGCAGCTTCACGCATGCGGGGGAGCAGCTCGGCCTGTCGCAATCGGCGGTCTCGCGCCAGGTTTCGGCGCTGGAACAGGAGCTCTCGGTCTCGCTGTTCCACCGCCATGCCCGCGGCCTGATCCTCACCGAGCAGGGCGACCTGTTGTTCCGCACCGCGCATGACGTGTTCATGCAGCTGCAGGCGGCGCGCGCCAAACTGACCGACAGCCGCGAACGGCCGAGCGGCGATCTCAAGATCACCACCACGCCCGGCGTCGGCATCAATTGGTTGATCCCGCGGCTCGGCGAATTCACCGCGCTCTACCCGGAGATCCGGATCTCGCTGATCGTCACCGACGAGGAATTGGATCTGTCCATGCGCGAGGCCGACGTTGCGATCCGCACCCGCAAGCCGACGCAGCCGGATCTTATCCAGCGCAAGCTGTTCGCGATGGGCTTCCACGCCTATTGCTCGCCGGAATACATCAAGCGCTTCGGCACGCCGCGCACGCTGGAGGAGCTCGACTCCCACCGCATCATCACGCTCTCCGACGGCAACTTCGCGCCGCATCTGCAGAACCGCAACTGGCTGGTCGAAGCTGCGCGCAACGGCTCGGGTCCGCGCGAGGCCTATTTCAAGGTCAACAACATCCTCGGCCTGGTGCGCGCGTGCCAGCAGGGCCTCGGCATCGCCGCGCTGCCCGACTACCTTGTCGAAGACCAGAGCCGCCTCGTACAACTGTTCGGCGAATCGGATTCGATCCAGCTCGACACCTATTTCGTCTATCCGGAAGAGCTGAAGACGGTCGCGCGCGTGCAGGTGTTCCGCGACTTCGTGGTGAGCAAGGCGCAGCGCTGGCCGTCCTGATTTCCGCATGTCTGACATGCGACCTCGGCTGTTGCTGCATGGCGCTGGAGAAGCCCATAATGTTTGTACGCTGAGCCTTCGCGTTGCGCATTTGTCCCCCTCCTCCAGTGGCGCGGGAGTTCAGTAATCCCTCTTGGAAGGTGATTGTGTCGGCCTCACGTGGCCAATACCTAAGCCGGGCCCTCGGGTCCGGCTTTTTTTCTGCCCAATCAGGCTTTCGCCCTCCGCGTGTATTGACAGTTTTGGGCATAGCCCGCATCATTTCCCAATGATCACGAAGTCGTGCGCAATCGTTTCGAAAAAAGTCCCCCATCCGGGGACCTCGGATTTTTGCGCGCGCTAGCTGACTTCGTCATCGCTGCCAAATCCCGAAAACCCCGCCGCCTGGACGGGGTTTTTTCATGTGCCCTCCGTCTCAGGTCCATCACCGAGAAGGAGATAGGAACATGACTGATTTGCGAACCCACATGCATGGGCTGTGGCTGCCGCTGGTGACGCCGTTTCGGAACGGTCGTCTCGACCAGAACTCGCTGCGGCGACTGACGCGGCACTACGCCGCGCAAGCCATCGACGGCTTCATCCTGGGGGCGACCTCGGGCGAAGGCATGACGCTGCGCGAGGCCGAGCTCGAACGCCTCGTCGCCATCGTCCGCGACGAGATGGCGGCGGGATGCCGCAACGTTCCGATCGGCCTCGGGCTGTCCGGCGCGGACACCTCGCGGATGAAGGAGCGGCTGGATGAAACCGCGGACTGGCCGATCGACTTCTATCTGATCGCGAGCCCCTATTACGTGCGGCCGTCGCAGCGCGGGATCGTTGCGCATTTCGAGGCGCTGGCCGATCACGCCGCCTGGCCGCTCGCGCTCTACAACATCCCCTATCGCTGCGCGGTCGGGATCACCAACCAGACCATGCTGCGGCTCGCCGAGCATCCCAACATCGTGGGCTTGAAGGATTGCAGCGCGAGCCGCGAGCAGTCGGTCGCGCTGCTGCGCGACCGGCCGAAGGATTTCCGCGTGCTCACCGGCGAGGATGCCAATTATCTCGAGGCGCTCAGCGACGGTGCTGACGGCGGCATCCTGCTGTCCGCTCATCTCGAGACCGCGACGTTCGCGGCAGTCTATGGCGAGCTGAAGCAAGGCAATGCCGACGCGGCCGAGGCGCGCTGGCAAGAGGTCGCCGAGCTGACGCGGCTGTTGTTCACCGAACCGAGCCCGGCGCCGGCGAAGTACTGGCTGTGGCGGACGGGCCTGATCGACAGCCCCGAGGTGCGCCTGCCGATGGTGGAGGTCAGCAGCGAGCTCGCCGCCACGCTCGACCGCGAGATCGAACGGCGGATGAAGGTTGCGGCGTAACTCTTCGCTCGCCTCTCCCCGCGTGCGGGGAGAGGCGCCTTGGTTAACCCGGCACCAACGCGCTTCGCAGCTGCCGCATGGCGCATCCACGTCTCGTTTACGCAATGGCGCCTATCGTTCCCCAGCAACGTCTTTCAAAAGGGGGAAGGACCATGAGGCAACGCGTTCGCCCGACTGCGGCGGAAATATTCGCGCCTGCCGATCTTTTGCAGGGAATTTTGGTGGTGTCGTCGTTCGGCTTCTGGGCCGTGATGCTCGGCCTGATGCCGGTGCTGCTATTCCGGCTCTGGCTCGCCTGACGAGGCAAGGCCGCGGCGATGGTTAATCCGTGGTGGCAAATGCGCTCAAAATGCGAGCGTGGCGCTGGGCCGGAATTTTAAAACATCCCGCGTATCGTTCTCCCCATAAGCGAAGAAATCGCGGGGGCGATCTTGAACAATCAGAACGATATGGTGCCGCATTACGGCGCCACGCCAAGCTTCGACGACAGCGAGCAGCAGGGCTTTTCCACCGGAGACATTCTCTGGGCCGCCGGCGTCTGGTCGGTGATCCTGACGTTGTCGCCGGTGATCGTGTTCTACATGCTGATGGTGGCGTAACGTCACCATCAACCCCTGAAAACGCAAAACGCGCGGGATGCCGCGCGTTTGTCGTCCGGGGAAATGATTGATGAATTATGCCGCCTGCTTGTGCATTGCGCCGGATGCCGACGCCGTGCCGCGAATAGCTTTTACTGAACGCTCGATCGCTGCCCACAGTCTTGCAATTTCCTGGGCCGCACGGCTTTCGGCCTGATACTCACGCGCGCCTTCGCCGTGGCTGAGTGCCATCAACAAATCCGAACGATTGGTGATCTGACCGCCCCAAACAGGAGCGCGGAACTTGGCCAGCGCCTCGCGGGCGATGGTGACGATCGGGCTTTCGGCTTCGTCGCGGCGCGCCGGTGCGCCGTTGAGCACGACCGCGTAGGGCTTGCGCGCCGCGCGGCACATCTGGATGGTTTCCTGCACCGCGTTGACGTCGAACACGCCGGGCCGCGCCGGAATGATCACCATCGTCGCGTTGCGGATCGCATCATCGACCACGGCCGACAGGTTCGGCGGCGTGTCGATCAGCACCCACTCGTAACCGTCGCGCTTGGCCGCGGAGACGATGCCGCTGACCGAATTCACGGCCGCCTTGATCGGCGGCTCGTTGGTGCCCCGCAGCTTGTGCCACAGCGTCAGCGAACCCTGCGGGTCCGCATCCACCAGCATCACCTGCTTGCTCGCCTTGATCTGCGCAGCGAGATGTGCAGCCAGGGTACTCTTGCCCGAGCCGCCTTTGCGCGATGCGAAAACAATTACATTCATCCTCTGGCCTCCAGATTGACCCCAGGCCGAGAAAATGAATCACCGCGCTGATTCGGGAAAGAAAAATTTATCGGCTGTCGTGCCGGCGCCATGAAATAACAAGACATGTTGGCTTTTGAGTCACACTGCCTTGTGCGGCTGATGACATCAACCATCATGAACTGCAGACCACGCCGGCAATTCCAAATCTCTTCAAGCAGGACAACCTTGCCGCGCAAATTCTCGCGATGCTTTTTTTCAGCAGAGCGAAGCAGCGATGGCTGCAAGCCGGCGCGCTGACCTCGCGCGAACAAAACGAGTCCGGTGGCTGTCGCGTGGCTGGTGTCGCCCTTCACGTCACGATGGCGCGCGGGGCATGAGGAGGTTTCGCGAAGGAACGTGCCTAGCCGTCGTCGGTCTTTTTCTTCTTCGCCTTCGGCTTGGCCTTCTTGGCGGTCTTCGGCGCGATCCTGGTGGGCTGACCGGCAACCGGCTCCGGCCCGCGGCGGAAGAACACCGCGCATGGCGGCGACAGCTGCGCCTTCTTCTGGATCATGCAGGCGGTGATGGCATCGACGTTGGGCACGAACTCGCCGCACAGCCGCATCGCATCCGGCGTGCAGGCCTGCTGCTGCTCGGGCGTGTAGGCAAAGCCAGCGCCCGGCTGGAGCAGAACGGCGAGGGCAACCCCAAAGGTCGCAGCAGCCATGAACTTAGCAGCCATGGACGTCGTGACGCGAGATACCGGCATCGATCCCCCCAAATGTCGAACAGGACGGGAGTGTGGGTGAACGGGCGTTGGTTGGCAACGAGGGCCGAGGCGAAAACGGCGACCTGTGCGCTCCCGGCAACAGCGGCGGGGCGCCGTCTTCTCCGCTGTCGTCGTCCGGCTTTGTGCGCAGTTGCGCACCGGGGCGGGTGACCCAGTACGCCGAGACGGTTGTGATGGAGCCGAAGGGCTGCGGCGTACTGGATCCCCCGCCTGCGCGGGGGATGACAGCGGTGGTGTGGTGGTCGATCCCCAAACCGCGAAAACAACCCCATGCACAGTAGCCATGGCTCTGGGCCGCTTCACGGAATCCCGCCTCCTGCGGATTTTACGAATTTTCCTTTGACTTGTCGGGCAAAACACCGGCATGATGGCAGCATCGAGAGGCGCGTGGGGTGGTCGGCCGAAATCCCCGTGAGGGGAGGACCGCATGGCCACCATGTTGATCGTCGCGCCGGTGTTTGCGCTGATCGCGGCCGGCTATGCGGCGGTGCTGTTTCGCTTCGTCTCCGAGGGCGCGCACAAGGGCATCTCCGAATTCGCCTTCAGCATCGCGATCCCCGCGCTGCTGTTCCGCACCATCGTGGTGTCGGAATTCCCCGACGTCAGCCCGTGGCGCATGTGGGGCGCCTATTACGGCGCGCTCGCCATCACCTGGATCGCGGCGCTGCTGATCTCGGCGCTGCTCCGCCAGCGGCGCGAGGACCATGAGGACGGCGTCGTGTTCGCGATCGGCTCGGTCTACGGCAACATCGTCATGTTGGGGATTCCCCTGGTGCTCTCCGCGCTCGGCAATGAGGCGGCCGGCCCGATGTCGCTGATCCTGTCGGTGAACACGCCGCTGCTCTGGCTCTGCGGCATCCTGCAGATGGAGCTGGTCAGCCGCAAGCGCACCGGCTCGGTGCTCTCGGTGATCTGGCCCATCCTCGCAGACCTCGCCAAGAACCCGCTGATGCTGGGGATCGGCTTCGGCGTGATCTGGCGCTTCACCGGCCTTGGCCTTGCACCCGTCGTCGACAAGACCATCGAGCTGCTGGCGCAGGCGGGATCGCCGGCCGCGCTGATCGCGCTCGGCATCACCCTGTTCCGCTTCGAGGTGAAGGGCGAGATGACAAGCGTCGCCGCGATCAGCGCACTCAAGCTGCTGGCGATGCCGACGGTGGCCTTCGCGCTGGCCAAGCTCTTGAACCTGCCGCCTGTCGTGACCGGCGTCGTCGTGCTGTTCGCGGCGATGCCGACAGGCGCGAATGCCTACATCTTCGCGGTTCAGTATCAGCGGATGGTGAACCCGGTCTCGGGCGCGGTGGCGCTGTGCACGCTGCTGGCCGCAGTGACGCTGCCGGTGGTGGTGATGGTGGTGGCTGGGGTGAGGTAGCAGAGAGCCTTAAACAGCCGATACCCGCGCGGTGAGAGCCCCGCAGCGCCACGCGATAGCCATTTTGGTCCAGCTCAATTCGGCCGGAATAACGGTCGATGTGGTGGGCTTGAGTGATCACCCCGGGCAGATACTCCGTTTGGTTCAAGACGCCGGTCGGCGAAGGCGCCGGTGTGGTCGAGTTCGGTCCCGACGGAAAACTCGCCGGCGGCGATTCCACCTTTGCCTATGCGGGACACTGGACGCAGCAGGGCGAGCACTTCAAAGCTACTCTTTCCGCCCGACGCGTCGAACCGGGGCCGCCCGGCGTGTTCGGATTGGATGAGATCGACATCGTGGTGTCGGGGCGGTCGGTGGATGGCTCGTCGACGTTGTGCACGGGCTTTGCGAAGCAAGCGCCGGGCTTGAGGCTCGAGGTGGAGCTTGTGCGGATTCTCGGCGATCGCGACGAAGGCGCGTAAATCGGACTTAGCCGGCGTTTGCGCGTACTCGGGAGGATCGGGAGTTTAGGTTCTTGATCCGGCAATCACCCGTGAACCAGGACCGATCTGTCGTCGACAAATTGGCTGCATACGCGCGTTGCTGATGGCACGGCGCCCTTGCGCTCGGTCCGATGACTGATCCGAAGGAGACCGATCTTGCGCCTGCCATGGCCGCTTCTGTTCGGATATGCCGTCGTCAACAATTGGTTCGTGACCATACCGCTGGCGCTCGCGTTGGCATTTTCGGCCTGGTATGGCTCGCCCTGGATCGGCGGATTGCGCTTTGTATTGATCGCTTGCGCCGCCTTTCTGACCTTGCCATTTCCCGCGGCCGGCGCCCTCTATCTTTACCAGAGCTACGACGCAACCAAATATTGGCGCACGCTCGAGACCGCCGAGACCATCGCTGATTTGCCTTTGCCGGCCGGCAGCAAAATCCAGTTCGCCGACAAGGCGCATTCCATCGTCGTCTCGATCGAGCTGCCGCACGTGACCGAGATCCTCGGCATGCGGATCACGGGAACGCTCAAGCCGTGGAAGAGACAGGGCAATGACGTCACGCATTGGGGCGGCGATCTGCACGGCTATCAAATCATCGACGGATTGCCGTGCAAAGGTGGGTCCTACGCGAACGACCGGTTCGGCGGCGTTCTGTTCGATAAGGACGGTACGCTTCACCGCTTCACGCTCGGTGCGCCGCACGAGCTGCTCGGGCTGAAGCTGCCGGCCCAGACGACGATCCGACGCGGCAACGACGCGGAGCCCTGGAGCTTTCTTCTCTCGGCGAGCGAAGCCTACATCCCGATGCTGGACACGATGGCCCCGGTCGGAGTCACGTTGGACGTTGCCGGTGATGGGCGGCTGGTGCGCATCCGGTCGGGACACGGCCAGACGATCGTCCTTCGTGGCGTGCCGTTGAACAGCGGGAGCTTCGAAGTGCGGGGCAGGACCGTCGTCTCACAGCTTGCCGAACCATTCGCGGTCGCTGGAGACATGCGACCGGCCGGCACCTGGTTGCGGATCGGTTTGGATACGGGAGAGATCTCGCTCATGAGCGAGTGATGAGATCCGCCGGTGTTCGGGGTGCACGGCTGACGCATCGTTTCGCGCTCTATGGAGAGCGGCGGCGGCCAAGAAGAGATGGGTTTCGCAAGGGCTCACCCCATCCTACGCGCTGCAGGCGCGCAAGGGCGGTGGCAGTGCACGAAATCGCCCGGGAGTTTGGTGCACTGTCAGCCGATCTCGGCAAGCCGGGCATGATTTTGCCTCCGCACGCAAAAGTAGCTACTCTGAGCTGATATCACGGGGAGGCAGATATGGATCGCGAGGCAATGCTCGAAATCATCAGGCACGCTTACGCCGCGCGCGGCAAGGGTGACGTGAACGGCCTGGTAGCAGCTTTTCATCCCGAGGGTTGGTTCAACCTGGTGGGCGACAGCAGCGCGCTGCATCTGACGGGAAGCGTGCAGGGGCACCAGTCGCTGCTCGCGGCTTTCGGTCAATTCATCGCGCATTTCGACTTCCAGAAGCGCGAGATCCTGACCGAGGTGGTCGAGGGAGATCATGCGGCCGTCCGGTCCCGCCTTGTCATTCGACACAATCCAAGTGGAAAGGTCTTCAGCACCGAGGTGCTGGACCTCTTCAAGTTTCAGGATGGCAAGATCGTCGAGCTGATCGAGTACGCGGACACTGCGCTCGTCAAGGCTGTCATCTCCTGACACGCGATGGGCCGGCAGGATCTACCGTCGCAACTTCGTTCCGGGGTGGATGCTTCTTCACCGTCAAACTGGCGCCGCGGAAGCCCAGCTAGGCAGCCCAGTCCATGATCGCGTCAATGAATGTTTTGGCCTGGCGGATCGCATCCAGCCTCGTCGCGCAGACACCGACCGACACTGTCCGGCCCTTCCCCACGGTCCACTTCCAACCATAGGGGTAGCTCATTTCAACGATGGAAAAGCTGACGCCGCGATGTTCCACGGAGGACCTCCGCTGACATGTTGCTATGCGAAAAGGGTACGCCAAATGGCGAATCTGGTCCAGCGGGACAGCTCGGCCATCATGGGCCGAAACCGCTATTCACAGGCTGGCCCGCGCGCCAGGCCATCTCCCAGAAGTCGGCCTCGAGCCGGGTGGCTTCCTTGAAGATCGCGATCAGCTCGGCCTCGCGGGCCGGCGTGGCGTAGAGATCGGCAAGATGCTCCAGATGCGCCCGCGCCTTGGCCGCGACCTCCTGGTACGGCGCGCCGGCGTACTCGGCGATCCAGACGCGATAGGCGTTCGTCGTAGCCTCAGCATCGGGGCGCGAGGCGAGCCGCGTTGCGATCTCCGCGTAGCCGATTACGCAAGGCGCAAGCGCCACCTTGAGCGCCAGCAGATCGCCGCGCATTCCCGCATCGAGCACATAGCGTGTATAGGCCAGCATCTCGGCCGCCGGAGCGGCCTGTTCAAGGTCGACCGGGGACAGAGCCCAATCCGCACAGAGCTTCACATGCAGGTTCATCTCGACATCGAGGATGGCCGACAGGCCGGACGCTGCTTCACGCATGTCGGCAAGCCTGGGCGACTTGTAGACCGCGAGCGCGTAGGCGCGGGCAAACTCGATGAGAAACAGATAATCCTGAACGAGGTAGTGACGGAACGCCGCTTCGGGGAGCGAGCCGTCCGCCAATCCGCTCGTGAAGGGATGCTCGGCGTAGGCCCGCCACTCGGCGGATGCTGCTGTCTTGAGACGCTCGAAGAAGCTCACGATCTCTCCCGCCTGGCTCGCGATGCACGTCGTTGGACCGCTAGCGATAGCGCATTGCGTGGCGGGGAGCTACGGTGTGCTGTCACTGCAATTCTGCGGCCAGATCTCCGTTCAGGCGCGGCAGGCAGGCGAGCCGCCGCCCCCCGGGCATCCAGCGGGGGCTCGCTAGTTTTTTTGACCGGATTTATTGCAGCTCATGAAGTTCGTTGCGAGCTTTCTCGATATGTATTTTCTTTACCCTATCGCCTCATCGCGCACTTTGCGTACCTCCACAAAACCGCGCTCATCAAATTTGTCGGTACGCACAACGACTACGACAAGATAGATGCGGAGACGGTGTGATGATGGATGTTCGACCTCTCCATAACGAGGATGACTACAACTGGGCGATTGGCGAAGTGACTCGTTATTTCGAGGCTCAGCCCGCAATCGGCACGCCCGAGAGCGACAGGTTTGAGGTGCTCGCAACTCTCATCCGAGAGTACGAGGACGCCCACTTCGAAATTCCGCATGTCGATCCAGTGGAGGTCCTGGAATTCGCGATTCAATCCATGGGAAAAACTCAGGCTGGCCTCAGCGAACTCATCGGACGGAATCGCGCGTCTGAGATCCTGAATCGCGTCCGCCCGTTGACGCTCGATATGATCCGCACAATCAGCGCTGAATGGCACATCCCCATTGAGCTGCTCGCCTCCCAGTATGAATTGGCCAAGGCTCAGGCGTAGTCCTTTCTGCCTGGCCACCAGGGGTTTGTGCCGCGCGAGTAGCGACACAAGCTTCAGCTCAACAGCTTCGGAGATACAGCGCTGGTACAGTTGGGTGGGCTCGAACCACCGACCTCCTGTTCCACAGACAGAATAGTGCCTCCGCCGGATTTACGCCTCGCTACGCCGGACCACTAATATCACAACAATTTCAACATGATATCTCGCCGTAGCCACGCTGTCGTTCGCTCCGACTAGCGTTGTTGTGGTAGCTACGTGGTAGCTACGTGGTAGCTACGTCGTAGCTAGGAGCACGAAAGGGTTTCGCATGGCATCGGCAAGTATCACGATCAGAGCTGTGCAGGCGTTGGTCCCAGGGCAAGCGATCTGGGATGCGGGCCATAAGGAAGCGGTGCGGGGCTTTGGCGTGCGGCGCCAGCGCGATCAAGCGACCTACGTCCTCAAGTATCGGTTGTTTGGCCGCCAGCGCTTCTTCACGATCGGTCGGCACGGGTCACCCTGGACGCCAGAGAAGGCGCGCCGGGAAGCCAAGAGATTGCTGGGACTGGTCGCGGACGGGAAGGACCCGGCAGATACTAAAGCGGAGGCCAACCTTCAGGCGGCCGACACACTCCGCAAGATAACCGGCGAATACCTCAGCATCGCGAAGAAGAAGCAGCGGCCCCGGACGTATTCGGAGGTCGAACGCTACTTGCTCGTCGCCTGGAAGCCCCTGCACTCAGTCTCCGTGTTCAAGATTACAAGGCGCCATGTTGCGGCGCGAGTCGCCGATATCGCGGCGCAGCAAGGAGTCGTCTCAGCCGCACGCGCTCGCACCGCCCTATCCACGTTGTTCAATTGGGCCATTCGAGAGGGACTCGATATTCCGGCAAACCCTGTGCTCGGCACCAATCGTCCCGAGCAGCCGAAATCCCGAGAGCGGGTATTGTCCGATACAGAGCTGTCCGAGATTTGGAAGGCATGCGGCGATGACGACCACGGACGTATACTACGCTTGCTGATCCTCACCGCTCAGCGGCGCGACGAAGTCGGCGGCATGAGATGGCCAGAGCTAGATACCGTTGCCGGCCGTTGGACTCTGCCGAGCGCTCGGAGCAAGAACCATCGCGAGCACGTGCTGCCGTTCGTCCCAACTGCCTTGGCTCTGCTACCGCCTCGGCGAAATGATGGCGACTGCGTCTTCGGTAATGGTGCTCGCCGAAAAGGTGGTGAAAATCGAGGTTTCTCCGGCTGGTCCAAATCTAAGGCCGCGCTGGACGCACGCATTCTTTCGGCACGGAGGGGAGTGGACGAGGATGCCAAGCCCCAGCCCCACTGGACCGTGCATGATCTTCGTCGCACGGCCGCAACCATGATGGCGGATCGCTTGGGCGTCCTGCCGCATATCGTTGAAGCGATCTTGAACCACGTGAGCGGCCACCGCGCCGGCGTAGCTGGGGTGTATAATCGGGCCCGTTACGAAGCGGAAATACGAGACGCGCTGGAACGCTGGACTGAACATCTGACTCAGATCACAGCCCTTTGACCCAGGCCTCGATCGGCAGTTTTTGAACGAGCGTCGCGCCGGCCAGACTAGGAAGCGTTTGCTCCATACACCGGCTACATCGTCACGGAGATCACGTTCAGCATCGTCGAGATCACGTTCAGCATCGACATCGCCGACGGGCAGCGGAAATACTTCCGGGTCGACAACTTCTTCCACCAGGAGCCCGGCGTGATCTACACCGGCCTGCCGCCGGACCCGACGGTGTCCATGCGTACGAGATCAGCCCAATGCGAGAACCGGACGTCGCCGATACGTTGCAGGCAAGCCAAATAGACGGCGGCCGCCTTCTCAAAAAGTGCGCTTGAGTGGCATGATGCGTGGGCTGGCCCTCGGGAAGGTAACTCCTCAGGACAAATTGACGGACTTGGCACCTGATGTCGCAGCTCTCATCTGGTGGACCGATCGACCGCACGCCGTCAACTTGACTTGCGGTGGGACATAGGCCGTGCCCTGTGCCAGCTGCTGCAGCCATCAAGAACGCGGCGACTAAGTCAAAGCAAACTCTTCCACACGAACGGCGGGGCCGCAGTCTTGCGCATGTACTCGAATAGCTCCTGCCGAGGCAGTTCAGCGTCGAAATAGCCCTCGCAGAACGAACTTCGATCCTGAAGGCATCCCTGCCTGGTGAAATAGCCGAACAGATCAGTGTCGTTGAAGAGCGCGTGTATTCCGCCGCGCTCCAGCGCCTTGTCACGCAGGATGCCGCTCGGCGTGCTCACCTCGACCTGCCCTGACGCAACGCTTACTCGCCCGTGAAGGGAGGAACCGCGAACAGTGTGACCTGCTTGGCCTCGCTAGCGCTGAGTCCGTTCCGCGCCAGGTATTCGCGAAGAACGAATTCCGGATGGGCGCCCAACGTGTTGACCGCGACCTTCTTGCCGATCAGGTCGCGCGCCGTCTTGATAGGGCTGTTATCCCTGACGTAGTAGCCCTGATAGGTGTTGGCATCCGAGCCGTAGTAGCCGACCACGGCCTTGATAGGTGCCCGCGTCACTATCAGCTTCAGGATCGCGCCGTAGAAGACCGATGTCGATATCACCGGTCACGACGGTCTGGATGTCCTGCGGACCGCGGATGGTGTTGCCGCTTCAGTGGCGCGAGATAGGCGAGTTCGATGAACGTCACCTCCCCGGCCTAGCCCTAGTAGCGAATCTCGATCTTCTCCAGCGGCGGCTCAGCGAAGGCCTGCGCCGCCAGCCCCAAGGTCAACGCGCCTGCGAGCAGAAACTTTGCGACCCGGCGCGCGGCCCCCTGCCGAGCGAAGAAATTTGATCATTGCGTGCACCCTGGTCGTTGTTTCTGATGTGATCCAGATCATGCGGCCTTGCCGCCTACGGCTTCGAGACCTTGATGCGCGTCGCGCTGCGGCGAACATCGACGCTGAGCGGAACATCGCCATCGATAGTAGCCGACGCACGACACGGCGCTGATCGCCGTAGTCATTGACCGCGTAGCGCTGGGTGGCGCGATTGTCCCAGATCGCCACGTCGCCGATATTCCAGCTCCACCGCAACGTATTTTCCGGCACCGTGATATGCGACTGGAACAGGTCGAACAGCTTTTGTCCGTCGAATTTCGAAAGACCGACGAAGCGCTGAACGAAATTGCCGAGCACCAGGTGCGCTCGCCGGTCTCCGAATGGACCCTGACCACCGGATGCTCGGTCTCGAAGATCGTTCCGGTGAACACTTCCTCGAAATGCTTCCTATCCGCCTCGCTCGCGCGGGTCTTCACGGCGTAATCATAGGCATTACTGTGAACCGCCCAGAGCTCGTCCGCGAGCTTGCGCAAGGGTGCCGGCAAATCGAGATAGGCAGCCGAGGTGTTCGACACACGGTATCGCCGCCATAGGGCGGAATCACCACGCCCCGCAGCACCGAGATCTTGGGATAGACATTCACGAACGTGACGTCGGTCTGCCCTTGGTCGCAGCGACGGTCGGATGTGGCACCAGCTTTCCGAGCCTGCCGGCGAACCGCTCCTGTTCGGCGTCGTCCAGATGCTGCTGGTCGCGGAAAAAGATGACCTTGTGCTCGAGCATCACCTGGCTGATCGCGCGGACCACTTCGTCGGGAAGATCCCGCGACGCTTTAAGTTCCTGATCTCGGCTTCGAGCCGGGCCGCGCGCTTGACGATATCCGAGCTGGGGATGACGTTATGGATCGCTCTCATATTGCTCATGATCGTGTTCTCTCAATTGCGATTTTCTAGACAAAGCTCCGCCTTTCACTGGTCGCGCGAGCGACAGGGGAGAGCGAATGGAGGAATTTCTGGCTTCGGCCCTATCGGACCGCGATGCGCTCCGGCGGACAACGAACCAGCCGCCATGCGCGAAGCTCGGTGATATAGCTCTCCGCCGTCACCTCGGCGGAGCATAGCGCGTTCAGGCCGAAATCGGCCGAGACGCCTTGCGCATGACGTAGGTTAGATGTGAACGACCTCGCTTGGACACCGTGGATGGTAAATGCGATCGGGATTCAGTCAATGAAACGAAATCAGCTTTGTTTTTGATGCAAAGCAATGATCGCGTCGCTGACGGCGCAAGCGCTGAAAGATTTGCAATCGTCTCCGCTCAACTCAAGACTTCATGCGCTGCGCGGACGACAAAACCGGACCGAATGATGTCCGAAAAGCACCTGAATCTCTGCAGCGCTTCGTCCACACGCGCGCACTCGTCTGCGATCACCGACGATCGCAAGTTTCATGCGCGCCGGTCACGCAACAAAGCAAAACCATTTTACCGAAAGTTTTGCAAACGTCGACGTAGAGTTTCGTCCAGAGCGCTCCGACATCATCCAATTATTCGCGACCGTGCCAAAGGGGCGTCCGCCGTGTGGCCCGGGTGCAAGGTATTGACGGAGAGCGGGCCTCATCATACCGCTACTGCGTCTTTGGCAACCTTGAGCGGCGACGCTTTAACCGATTTGCTGGCCGGCCTGGCCGCGAACTCCATCGGCTCCTTCGTAAAAGGATTGATGCCGCTGCGGGCTTCCGTAGCGGGTTTGTTCACGACCGACATTTTGACGAACCCGGGAATGACGAACTCGCCGGACTGGTTTAACTCCTTGTAGCCTACCGTCGCCAGCTGCTCGATGGCGGACTTTACGTCAGTCTTGGAAACCCGCGTTCCTTCTGCAATCGCGTCAATTAGCTGGTTCTTGGTCATTTTGGCCATGATAGATTCCTTTGAGGAGCGCAGAAGGAATTAACGCGTGAACGACGCCGATTCCGTCACGTTAGTCGAGCAAGGCAAGACCGCACGAATGCTTGCCGTCCGCGCCGAGATCATCAAGCGAGGGGCTTGAAACCTATCGGAAGTCAAAACAAGGATCAGTTCGTTGTGATTCCGGGCGCTTCCGGACGACGACGGCGGCCATTTGTGTTAGCGCGAGTTGGTGCCCCGGCAGCAATTCGGAAGGCTTCGCAACCTGTCCATGGATGCCCGGCCCGGCTGAGCAGTTACCCCATTCTTCTATCGGGCCCAGGCCACGCATTTTGCTTATTGGCTGTACTGTCAGCGAGGCTTGCGGAACATCTCACCCAAGGATCATGATCGGATCCCCGCGAGAAAATCATCGGCTTCGACTTTGAGACGATGGCTGGTTTGGGCAAGCACGTTGGCAGATGTCAGCACCTGCGACGATGATGCACCTGTGACGGACGCCTTCTGCGCAACCTGCCGGATGCTGCCCGCGACCGCCGTCGACATCGCGGCCGCTCGCTGAATATTCTGGGTAATATCCTTCGTTACCGCGCACTGTTGATCGATCGCAACGGCAACCGCTGATGCGATTTGTGAGATTCTACCAATACTATTTCCGATGTCTGTGATGGCGCTGACCGACTCGAGTGTCGCTGCCTGAATGTCAGAAATTTGCTCTCCAATTTCGACGGTCGCGTTTGCCGTCTGAGTTGCTAACGACTTCACCTCGAGCGCCACAACTGCAAAGCCGCGGCCGGCACCGCCTGCACGCGCAGCTTCAATTGTTGCATTAAGCGCCAGGAGGTTGGTTTGCCTGGCGATCGTTGCAATTAGGTCAACCACGCCACCGACTTTGATTGCAGCGGCCGATAGCTGCTTCATCCGCCGATCCGTTTCTTTAGCCTGCCGCACGGCTCCCTTGGCGATCTCCGTCGATTGCTCGACCTGCCGACCGATCTCAGAAGCGGATGCCATCATCTCTTCCGTTGCGGCAGCAACCAGCTGAACATTGGCTGACGCCTCCTCCGACGCGGAAGCAACGTTATCAGAGATCTCCCGAGTAAGGTGAGCCGTATACGTCAGCTCGCGAGCGGAAGACTCCAGCTCGGTCGATGCCGAAGACATCGTATCGATGACGCCGCTCACGGCGCATTCAAATGTACTGGCCAGCTCTCCAAGCTCCGCCTTGCGCCGCTTCGCGGCCGCGCGATCTTGTTCCTGATTCGCCGCAAGCTCTTCTTGCAGTTTCTCCCTCGATCTGACCTTAAACCCTTCCATGGCTTGAGCCATGTCGCCGATCTCGTCTGAACGGCCAAGACCCGGCAGCGTGACATCGAATTGCCCAGCCGCGAGTTGACGCATTGCTGCGCTCATGCGGGTTATCAGTTTCGCCAGCTTCTGCCCAATAAGCACGGCGACGAAGCCGATTGCGAGAGTGGCTAACCCGATTGTCCAACCCAAAGTCGCTCTGAGGCGCGACGCATGCTCTTCCGCAGAGACAGCGCGAGCGTCCGCGGCTGCGATCGCCTTCAACAGAAGGGGACGATTCCGGCCGTAGATTTGGACGAGATCGTCAACTTGGTCATCCAGCGCCTGTTGCGATACAACAAGCGCCAGAAAGCTCGATCGATAAGAAGCAACAAGCTTCTTCAACTCAACTCTGGATTCCGGAGGAAGCTCTGAGGTAGCGAGCGCGGCCTCGAATTCGGCGACGCGCTTTTCCAGCTCATCACCGTACTTCTCCTCATGACGCAGCATGAAATCCTTTTCGTGCCGTCGCATCATCAACATCAATACCGCCAGGTGTGGCTCGTTGAAATGTGCGAGTCGCGCCTCTGCCTGATGCACGGCTTCGCGGAGCTTACCTTGGAGCCCATCATTCTCCGTAAGCCCGAGCACCCGCTGCGCAGAGACAACGTTGTTGAAACGAGTCGCGTAAAGGTTGATCCCGGCGCGAAGGAACGTCACGTCTCTCAGGGGATCGCCCTCGGGCAATGAAGCGGCCTGCTCCTCTATTTGGCTGAGGTCCGCCAGTGCGTTCTTAATGCCCTGGGCTTGTCGCGCGATCACGGCTTCATCACGCTTGCGCAGGAACTCCAGTGCCAGCTGCTGCGATTCAAGAAAGGCTTCGGAAAGGGATGTCAGGTGGGCGCGAAGATTGGCGCTCTCGCTCACGTCGCTCTGCGCCTTCGCGAGATAATTAAGTCCCGTAACGCAAGTCGCGGCAGTTACAAGCACACTCACGATTCCCAGCAAGCCAATCTGGGTGCGTAGGCTCGGTCGAAGCTGACGAAGAACTGTTGATACCAGCCGTTTCGCGATTTTGGGAGCGGGCATGAGATTTCCAATGAAATTCGAGATCGTTTCGCGAGACCCCTAGTTTGGATTGGTTACATAAGGTTGAACTCGATTGTCATCTGAATCATACATGCACGCACGATCCGAGATGCGCACGCGCTCTGCAGCGTAGCGGATCACAACCGGCGCATAAATTCTGCAGTTTCCTACTTATGCCGCAGGATTCGCGCGCGAACTCCCTGCACAGTTGCGCAAAGCGAATCATGCAGCGAGGCGCTGCGCCGAAAAAAATTTCTGCTCGGTCCTTCGATTGTGACGCCTGCGACGCATCGACCGAATATGAGGATGAAGCCGCGTCGCTCGCTGCCCGAGGGAGGGCTCAATCGCCACTTGAGTTTGTGCGTTGGTCCTTACCTGAAGGGAGTTCGCATTCGACCCTGTTGGAATCACCATGGAAACCGCTACGACGAGGAGTGCGGGCACTGCGGCGCCGGGCTAGTCGAAGATGGGCAGCCCACGTGGTGGCAACATCGCGGCTTCCTTAAGCAGGGCAGGATGGCCCAACAGGTCGACATCGGCGTGATCTGTCTCAATGACTGGATGCCGAACTACGAAGAAAAAAGGAACCGCATTACGTCCTTCAAAGCTGCTTTTCTCTACCAACCCTCGAAAGACGGTAAGTCCGACTATTGGGAATACGGCTATGCGCCGGTCGGAGCCGCGTTTTTTATTCTGGGCTTTCCGCTGGGATTGGCCCTGCGGGGACTCTCCCGATTTGGAAGCGTGGCTCCGGCGCTTCGGAGCCTCTGGTCAATCGCAGGCCAGATGCCGATCTTCTTTGGATTCGGCCACGCGTCACGGGATGTCTGGCTCGCCAGTGGTGCACTTCGGCATAGCACTGATCAATTCTCGAGGCTTACCTGCTCCTTCGCCGCAAGCATTTGTCGAACCATGGCTGATTGGCGTATATGCGGGCCGCCGCGGCTCCTCCCCCGAGGAACAGGAGATGTCACTCGGGAGGGTCTCCTCGCAGGCTGGAAAAAATCTTTATCGGCGGCAAAAGTCCCAAGATCTGGTGGCCCTTGTTCGTGCTCTGGCGGACCGCCGCGATACTCTGGTTCTCGGGGCAGTCCTTCGCGGCTCCTTGTCCTCAGCGAACGAGAGCTTCTCGATATTACTTCGCGCCTGCGTGAGCAGGACGAAGGCGCATTCTTGAGCCTGAACACCGATTTGTCGCGCATCGATCACCCTGTCGCAGGCACGTGATGCACGGTTTGCATGAACTGTGGCGCAAGCGCCGCGGAACGACGCCCTACGTTATACTTTGCGAGGCGATCGAACTGCTTCGCCTCACCCCCAGCGGTACGGGCCGGAGCCCGGATCCCTTCATTTGCATGTTCATTGATTTGTTCAATAGAACTTTGGGTCGCGCGTTAGTTGAAATTAGCGGTGGGCTCTTCAGTTTCGGCTAGAGACTATGGACACATGGTTGTAGAGTCAGTGCTATATCGCCTTTATGGCGCAGGAATCATCTGACAAGAAACCTATCCTCAATTTGTACATCGATGAGACCGGATCTCGACACCCGGACTCGCCGTCTGCGAAAGCGAAGCATGGTTCGATTGGTTCGGGATCGGTGGAATCCTAATCGATCAGGAGCAAGAAGAGACGGCCAAGCAGAAACTTAAGGTATTTCTGGCCAATTGGCCGCAAGTGAGAAAGCCTCTCCATTTCACAGATATGCGTGCTGAAAGACAGGGTTTTGCCAGGCTCGGACAAATTGGGGATGTTGAGCGGCCCGATTTTGGTCCCAATACAAGAACTTCCTTGGAAGCCTCGCCCTCGCCGGCACGGCGTGCATAGTTGATCGGCCCGGGTACACCGCGCGCGGCTACGGCAAGCGAGACCGACACCAAGCCCGCAGGCATCGCAAGGGTAAGGCCCTTGAGCGGCTTGTGCGGCTTGTGCGGCTTGATGAAGTTACGCCAGACGAATAAAGCGAGAGCGCGTGATAGTGGTACTCCACCTTCTTTGAGAAGGCGTTCGTGAGCCGGGTAACGCGGCGCATGGACAAGTGCCCACGAAGTAACGTTGTCGCCAACAGGTCAGTGCGGCCTAATATTCTCGCATTGCCCGAGAACTCGCGTGGTTACCCCCGATCCTGGAACGAATGAGTAACAAGACCCGAACTCTTTCTTTCTATCCGGGTCTTGGGCCAGTTTCCTCAGTTCAGATCTCCTTGCTGGGAGTTGGCTACGCGCCGTCCCTTCGAGGCTGAAGGTTTCGTTTCGCGCCTTCCCCTTGTAGGATTTAGGCACGCACCACCCGACCAGAGCAACGGTATCCGTGGTTTGGACCGCCGGAATCAGCTGATGCTCGATAACGTCATTGCAAGCGTCCCACGATTCAAACTGAGAGGATTGCGTTGACTGAAGCGCCCATGGCCTGTTGTCGCCGAGAGCGGGCGGCGTCACAAAGAACATTACGATCATTAAGAAGGTGTCCATGACGTCATCTTCTACGATTGATGGCCGTTTCGAGATTTACGATCGACTGCTGCAGCCCGAGGATGTCGAGCCGATTTTGAGTAGCAGGTGAGACGCCGGTTCCTGTACTTATGCTTGAATACGGCGTACCGCCCGGGAAGGTCCGAATGGGTCTCCGAGGGGGGTTATCCTCGGCGCTGAACAATATCGCGACAGACTCGTCGACCTTGTACGACCCCATCGCCCCGAGGAAGTCCGTTCCGAACGGTTGATTATAAGTGAACGAGCCGCTTCCGTCCCACGTGACAACGATCTGAGAATTGTAACTCGGTTTGTCGATCTTCGTCAGCTTGCTGATGTGTCCCTCGGCAGCCGCTGCCGTTCGAGATAACCAGTCATAGATACCAAGATTGCGAGCAAGCGCATGATAGCTAGCACTGTCGCGCCTACAAGGTAACGGATAAGTCCTGTCGTCCAGCAGTTGCCCGCTTTTCACGACATAGCTAACGCCTCCGTCAGTGTGCCCTTTCATGTCGTACTCAGCGCCAGGCGCCGCGCCAGCAACCCATGTATTGAAAAAGGGCACGGTCACACTGCTGCTCTTGCCAGTCAGACCGGCTCGGAGACTGACTTCAGAATCAATCTTTGGAGTGACGGAGATGCTGATCGCCCAGGGATGAGCCAAGAAAGAGGGATGATCGCGCTGAGCATCATGCATAGCGAACCGTAGCTCGCAGACGGCGTGAGCCACAATCTCCTGCACCGGCAACATGAAATCACCGGGCATCTTCGGCACTTGTGCACAACCGCCGATTGCTGTCGCAGCACAAAATAATGCCGCCTTGTAAGCGACGTGTGCGCTCGCCATCTCAAAGCCCCCACCCGCATAAATAGTATGGAGGTTCTAGTATCCTGTAAACTAGAATCGTACCTAAGTGCGTTCTCGAATAAGCTATCCCAGGCAGCGAAATGGCGCGGCCTGAAGCAGGGATAATTCCGTTAGGAGAGAGAATGACAAGGTCTGCAGCGGAACATCAGGCGTTGGCTCGCGCATTGCTCGCCGAAACCGAACCAGACGAATTGGAGTTTTTCGGCGAATACGTCAAAGCTGTGGGCCACAAAGGTCAGCGTGGACGACTTGGTCCAGAATGGGGGATTCCAGAACTGGCGAGCGCTGGTCCCGCCGTAGTGGCGATCGGGCTTTATCTTTTCGAACTGCTAAAGTCCTGGGTAGCCGACGTACCGAAGAAGACAGTTGAGGGCTTCCTGGTTGATGGCGCCAAAGAACGGCTGAAGACTTGGCTTGGAGACCCCAAAAAAGCAGAATTGAGTGGTATAGTGACCGCCAAGGGCAAGGCAGAGATCATGGCGATTGTCGGCCGGCTCGTTGTTGAAGCTAAGCTGTCGCCACGTGATGCCCAACGGCTAACCAAGAAAGTCGCGACCCGATTGTTCGGAGATGACACCGGAAAGAAATGACAGTGAGCGCGCCACGATTGTCGATGCGCTACGTGCTGAGAGCCGATACCGAGGCTGGTTCGCGACGATTTTCGTCACGACGATCGCGGTCGTTTACCTAGGCAGCTCTTTTCCGTTTTCTCTAGACCAATTCCCCGCGCTCCAACCAATCGGACATTTCGTCGTCGCCTTCATTCTGTTTGCCTTCTCTTTGACTGTGGTCGGCATGATGCTCTGCGTGGCAACATACGTCCGTCGGCGGTCATCCGGGATAACTTCCTTACGCACAGTCTCGGCCCGGCGGATGCTCCGGGACTTGAACCGCACTTTCGGGGCGCGCGTTGTGGCGGTAGCGCTCGGCGGAATGGGAGACTCTCGCATTCTTGCGATGCGGATAGGAACTCGCGACGTTGTCGGCGTCGGTCGGGGGGCCTTGCCATTTATAAGACGCGAACCTGAAGGGTTTCGCTACCGACTAGCTCATGAATACGCACATTTGGCCGCCGGTGACCCGCTTCATGAGAATTGGCTGTCCGTTGTCTACACCACCGCTACGCTTTTTCTGTCAATCGCTTACGGATCGGCCCTATTCAATATGTTGGTTGCATTGGCAGACATCGGCAATGTTGGAGGATGGCCTGAAGTGAGAAAGGCGCTCTTCGGCTGGATGGAATTTGGAATGGTCGCAAACTTAGTGCTGTTCGGAAGCATCTTCCTGGTGCTGATGCTGGAGCGGCGCTCCGCAGTGCGACTTCGGGAGTTTTATGCTGATGCCGCCGCGACAATAGCTGTTGGACCTATCGCCAACGTCTTTTCAGTGACCACGCGCGACACAACCGCACTGAGCAGGTTTTCGTCCCGCTTTCTCGGACTGCACCCGGCGCCAGCGACGCGCGCCATTGCCATGACTGATCACAGTGCGGTGTACCGTGCTGACATGATGCTTTTCGGTCTGCTAGGCTTCTTCAGTGCTTTCGTCCTCGAATTTGTACTTCAACTCCTGTTTACCTCGGCCAGCGCGACTCTTGCCACATTCGACGACAGACGTGCATCGCTTTGGCGATTTCTAACGATCAATTCAACAATTACATCCGGAACGATTGTTTTCGGCGCGCTGCTCCTCATAGCCGTCCACTTCCTCGTGTTGACGCGACTAGCCGCAACGGTGCGCTTAGCTACTAAGCGGCAACAGCGCATAAGCCTGCTCGCCGCAGTTCCGCCGTTCACTGCTGCGGGCGCTCTCGCTTTGCTCATGACCAGTGAGGGCGTTTTATGGGATCTCCAGCAAAGCGGGGTTGAACTTGTCACGCTACGTCATTGTGGGCTGGGATCGATTGACCTTACATGGTGTCGCGCTGCTGGCTCTTTGTGCTGTGATCATGACACTCTTCGTGCTGCAGCGTCAAAGTCGTGGATCAATTTTGGTGCTGGGGGCGATCCCGGTACTAACCACGCTACTCGTGGGGTACTTGCTATACCGATAGCTGGTCGAGACTTATATCTCTAGTTTCGAAGCGGTCGTCCTTTTTCTACGCTATAACATTCGATTCAACGCTCGAGCAAAAAGGCCCTGCCTTTTCTCAAGTTATCGTTGCATCCTACTCGGATGAAGCGCGCGAGATTGGTAGGAGTAGTCGATCGCGGACCAGGGCGCGCAACCTCAGGCGAACTAGATCCTGCTTTGGTCCGATTTGTTGAAGCACTTGCAATCGCCGATGCAAGGCGCGATCATCTTCTCGATAGCGAGCGCCTCATGAAGAATTATCTTGATGCCGCTGGCGACAAGCCCATCAGGACTGGTATTCGAGATGAAACCCGCGGCGATCTATGCTCGGTTCTCGACCGAGCTTCAAAACGAAAAATCGACTGAAGACCAGATTGCATTGTGCCGCGCTTATGCGGCTCGTCACCAACTCGATGTCGTTGCTACCTTTGAAGACAAGGCGCGTTCTGGGGCATCAGTATTTGGCCGCGATGGTTTGATGCAGCTTATGGACGCCGCACGTCAGCATCGCTTCACGGTGGTGATCGTAGAGGCATTGGACCGGCTCTCACGTGACATGGAGGATCTGGCCGGCATTCACAAAAGGTTGTCTTTCCAGGGGATCGAGATCCAGGCCGTCCACGATGGCACTGCGGACTCCATCTTGATTGGGATCCGCGGCCTCGTCGGACAGATGCAGCGCGAGGACGGCGCGAAGAAGGTCCGCCGCGGCATGGCCGGTGTGGTACGCGAAGGCCGACACGCAGGAGGGCGAGCTTACGGATATCGAGCGGCACCTGGCAAGCCCGGCGAGCTCGAAATCATCGAAGATGAAGCTACGATTGTCCGACGGATTTTTGCAGCATACGCAGCGGGGCGGGCACCACGAGAGATCGCGCAGGATCTTAATCGGGAAAATATCCATCCGCCGCGAGGCCGGCGATGGAATGCGTCGACGATCAATGGCAACGCCAAGCGCGGGACGGGACTCATCTTCAATGAGCTCTATGCTGGCCGTATCGTCTGGAACAAGGTCAGGATGGTGAAGGATCCCGATACGGGCAAGCGATTGTCTCGTCCGAACCCTCGTGAGGAGTGGCAGAGCATCGATGCGCCCCAACTGCGGATCGTCGAACAGTCAGTTTGGGAGCAGGCGCACGCCTTGAAGACTGAGAGGGGGCATTTGGCCAGCCACATGAAGCGACGAGCCCCACATCTCCTATCGGGTCTTCTTCGGTGCGGTTGTTGCGGATCGGGCCTGTCAGTTCACGACCGCGACAAGACCGGAAAGACAAGGATTCGTTGCTCAGCTGTGCGCGAGAGTGGCAGTTGCTCGAATCGCAGGATCATCTACTTGCGCGACATCGAAACACTTGTGCTCGGTGGGATGGTCGAGGAGTTGAAGGACCCACGGCTGATCGGGACCTACGTCCGCAACTACAATAGTGAACGAGAGCGGCTTGCGCGAAACGCTTCCGCGGAGCGCCTGCGGCTAGAGGCCAAACGTGACCGGATCGAAGGCGAGCGTCAGCGCAACATTGATCTCGTGATCAACTACGTGATTTCCGAGGAGGATGCCAAGCAACGGATCGCCGAGTTGAAGCAAGAACGGTTGCGCGTCGAGGCGGAAATAGCTGCCCTCGAGGAGGCCCCTGCCCCCATCTCTCTGCATCCGGCAACGCTGGACCGCTACATCGAGACAGTTAATGCGCTTGCCGACACGATAGCGAGACACGCAAGCGCAGAGGACGACCGCGGCCCGTTGGTCGCCGACTTCAGGTCGCTTGTGTACAGCGTCATCGTCCACCCGAAAGGCCCTGGGGAAGGGTTCGAGGTCGAGGTGAAGGGAAAGCTGGCCGCACTGGTCGGCGGAGGGGTCTTTCCGGACGCCCACCATCATAGTGGGGGATACGTGGTAGCGGGGGAGGGACTCGAACCCCCGACCCCAGGATTATGATTCCCGTGCTCTAACCAGCTGAGCTACCCCGCCACGAGCCGATCGCGGCGGCCGAAAAGGCCGATCTCGCGAACGCGCGGCATATAAGGAAGGGGGCGGTGGGAAGTCAATCCGAAAAGCTGCCGCCTTCGCCAAGGCTTCGGCGCGACAAGTCCGCGGGAAAGCTGGCCTTTCCGGCACTGGGCTCGTGGATGGGCCCCCTCACCCGGAATCCGCGCAAGCGCGGATTCCGGCCTCTCCCCGGCGGGGAGAGGCGAAGGGCGCCTGCGCGGAAACTCCCTTATTTCGGCTTCACATTGGGGTCGCCGCCGGGGCTGCCGGGGGGCGGGATGACGGGCATTTTGCCGTCGGTTGACGGCGCCGGGGCGTGCATTTCGGGGTCGACGCCGGCGGGCGGGCAGAGCACGCCGTCGGATTTGGCCAGCTTGTCGCCGAGCCGTTCCCGAGCCTGGCCCGTGGTGGTGCCGTCGGGCGCGGTGGCGCGGTTGGGGCGCTCCTGCGGGGCGCAGTCGGCGGCGGCGTGTTGCGGGGATGGCGGCGCGGTCGCTTGCGGCGGCGTCGCCGGGGCGGGCGGGGCCTGTGCGATCGCCGGCCCAAAGGCTGCGATCACGAGACCCGCAAAGATGATGTTTGATGTCGTGCGCATGGGAAGGAAACGCGCTAGGCGCGCGTGCTGTTCCCACCGCCGGACATTACGATTTGCGGTAGCGGATCAACGAAAAGTGCCCCATCGGCGGCATCGGGCGGCGTTCCGCCAGCGTGACGCCACCGTGCCTGGCGGCCCAGTTCACCAGGCGGGCCCACGGGAATTCCGGGCGCCAGCCGAGGCGGCGGGCGAGCGGCGCGAAGGCGAGTTCGGAGAGCTTGCGCAGACCCTTTTCCGCGCCGATGTGGTTGACCAGGATCAGTTCGCCGCCGGGCCTCAGCACGCGCACGAACTCGTCGAGCGTGCCTTCGGGATCGGGCACCGCGGTGATGACATATTGCGCGACCACCGCATCGAAGGAATTGTCGGGGAAGGCGAGATTCTTCGCGTCCATCACCGAGAGCACTTCGACATTGGAGAGACGCAGGCTCCGCACGCGCTGCTGCGCCTTGCGCAGCATCGGCTCGGAAATGTCGACGCCGCAGATTTTTGTGGTGCGCGAATAATCCGACAGCGAGAGGCCGGTGCCGACGCCGACGTCGAGGACGCGGCCGCCGATGCGGTCGGCCTCGGCGATGGTCGACTGCCTGCCAGCATCGAACACCTTGCCGAACACGAGATCATAGACCGGCGCCCAGCGGCCATAGGCCTTCTCGACCCCGGCCCGCGAGATGTCTGCTGCCATGCCCCTGCCCTTACTTCACCTCTCCCCGTCGGGGAGAGGTCGGATTGCGCAGCAATCCGGGTGAGGGGCCGCGGAGTACAGTGAGACCGTAACCCCTCACCCGGATCGCATCTGGCGATGCGATCCGACCTCTCCCTTCGGGAGAGGTGAACCCAGCCCGACCGGTTGCGCTAAATGTCGTCATGATTAGCCGCGAACCGCTTCCACCAGCGGCCTCGCCGTGTTGCTCGCGACCTTCGCGGCTGCGCTCTGGATGAAGCCGCCGCCGAGCACGCGCGCCTGCCCGCTGGCTGCGTCGTAGAACACGCAGGCTTGTCCCGGCGAGACGCCCTCTTCGCCGGCGACGAGCTCGACCTCGTAAGCACCATCGGCGCCGCGCAGCCAGGCCGGCTGCGGGCTGCGGGTCGAGCGCACGCGGACGAACAGCTCGAGCCCGCCCCCGATGGCGCTGTCGATATCGCCGCCGCCGATCCAGTTGACGTCACGCAAGGTGATGCGGTGCATCTTCAGCGCCTCGCGCGGGCCGACGACGACGCGGCGGTTGGCGGCGTCCAGCCGCACCACGTAAAACGGCGCGGCAGCGGCGATGCCGAGGCCGCGGCGCTGGCCGATGGTGAAGTTGGCAATGCCGTGATGCTGGCCGAGCACGCGGCCGTCGAGATCGACGATGTCGCCGGGGTCCATCGCGTTCGGACGCAGGCGGGTGATGATGTCGGTGTAGCGGCCCGTGGGCACGAAGCAGATGTCCTGGCTGTCGTGCTTGTCGGCAACCGAAAGACCGAAGCGGCGCGCGAGCTCGCGCGTCTCGGGCTTGGTCATGTCGCCGAGCGGAAAGCGCAGGAAGTCGAGCTGCTCTTGCGTGGTCGCAAACAGGAAGTAGCTCTGGTCGCGATCGGCATCTGCCGCGCAAACCAGCGCGCGCGAGCCGTCAACGCGGCGGCGCGAGGCGACGTAATGGCCGGTGGCGAGCGCCTGCGCCCCGAGCTCGCGCGCGGTCTTCAGGAGGTCGCGGAATTTGACTGATCGGTTGCACTCGATGCACGGCACCGGCGTCTCGCCGAGCGCGTAGCTATCGGCAAAGTTGTCGATGACGGACTCGCGAAAGCGGTCCTCGTAATCGAGCACGTAATGGGGAATGCCGAGCTTGGCCGCGACGTCGCGGGCGTCGTGGATGTCCTGGCCGGCGCAGCAGGCGCCCTTGCGATGGGTGGCCGCGCCATGGTCGTAGAGCTGCAGCGTGATGCCGACGACGTCGTAACCTTCCGCCTTCAACAGCGCAGCCGTCGTCGAGGAGTCGACGCCGCCCGACATGGCAACGACGACCCTGGTATCCTCAGGACGGCCTTCGAGATCCAGACTGTTGAGCATGGGCTTAAGCTGACGTGACGGCGGGCGGCGTTTCCCGCGATTCCTGTTGTGCTTCCGGGTCACTTGGGCCGGGACGTCAACGGTCCCCCGGAACCTCTGGTTCCCTTGGGGGCACTGGCTGGCCCGGTCGAAAGCGGCTGAGAGCACCCTTTAATATAGGCGGCATTCGGGTGAAGCAATCATGGCGGCCGCAAGCTTTCAGGCAATTCTTGCCGGGGCGGCAGAAATGACGGGGCGGCGGGCGGGCCGATGGCGGTTGCTCCAACCCGTCAAATAATTGATTTTGCTATATAAAACATCGAAACGGGGGATTGGCCCGCTCCTTGCTGACCTCCTCGTCCGAAGACGTTTTCAAGGGGTCGCCTGTGGTTGGTCACACATCAGACGTAGCGGCGAGTGCGCAGGTCTCGAGCGCGCAAGCGAAGCCTGCCCGGCCGCAGACCAAGGACCAGACGCCGAGTTCCTCCTTTGGCGACCTCGTCGACAGCAATACCCAGGCGATCAACAACGCCATCAGCAACAGCGCCCCGTCCTCGAACCAGGACAACGCACCGCGGCGCAGTAACGCCTCATCCAACTCATCGTCGTCCGCGTCGTCGGACCGGAGCAGCAACAGCGCCTCGACAGACCAGTCCTCGCAGAGCAAGGCGAGCGACGACACGAATTCCCAGACAACGACGCCCGCCAGCGACACGCCGGCCGCGCCAGCCAAGGCCGACGGGAAATCCAAGGACAAGGCCGACGCGTCCACCAACAAGGCGGGCGACGCCAAGGACGCCCGCAAGGACGCCAAGACCGACAGCACCGATGGCCTCGCTGCGGCGGTGGATGCCTCGGTCGCCGCGCAGACCGCGACGCCGGCCGCGACGCCCGATCCGACCACCGTTCCAATTGCCGCGCCTGTGGTGCCGGTCGATCCGAATGCCGTGGCAAACCAGGTCACCAGCGCGGCTTCGTCGCCGTTGACGATTGCAGCGGCCGGCATCGCCGCCAGCGCCTCGATCACGGCGCAGATATCAGGCACCAAAACCGATGCGGCCGGCAAGGCCGCCAAGACCGGGGATGGCAAGAGCACCGACGCGAAGGCCGCGCTGACCGAGGTGGCTGTCGCGAACTCGGACACCACTGCAACCGATGTCACGGCAAAGGCCGCGCAAGTCACCGCGGTCGACCAGGGCACGCCGAAGTCTTCGTTCAAGGCCGTTGTCACAACGCAAGGCCAGACCGACGTCTCCAATATTGGCCAGGACCCGGCGAAGACCGCGCAGACGGCGACACCAGCCCAAAATCCCGCAACGGCGACGGCCACCGCCGCCGCGCATCCGCAAGGCCCAAAGCCGCAGACTGACGCGGCCACGACCGATGCGAAGGTCGACGCAGCCAATCGCACCACAGACGTCACGCCGGCCGCGCCCGTCGCACACGCGCATGCCGACACGCCAGCCGTCGCCGCCGCGACCACCGACGTCAGCACCCAGGCCGCAAACGCCGTGCAGGCGCCGCTGACCACGACGACATCGACGGCCACCGCCTCCACCGCGACGCTCACCGCGACCGCAGCCAATCCGAATGCGGTGCCGATCAGCGGCATCCCGGTCGAGATCGCCGCTGCCGCGCGCGCCGGCAAGACCCGCTTCGACATCAGCCTCGATCCGGTCGATCTCGGCCGTATCGATGTCCGCATCAATGTCGACCGCAACGGCCAAGTCACCTCGCATCTCACCGTCGAGAAGCCGGAGACGCTGCAGATGCTGCGGCAGGACGCGCCGCAATTGCAGCGCGCCCTCGACGATGCCGGCCTCAAGACCGGCAGCAACGGCCTCTCCTTCAGCCTGCGCGACCAGAACTCATCGGGCCAGAACGCCGGCCAGAACAACGACAACGGCAGCAATTCGCGCCGGCTGATCATCAGCGAGGATGATCAGGCCGCAAGCCCGCCGGTCAGAAGCAGCTATGGCCGCATGCTCGGATCGAGCAGTGGCGTCGATATCAGAGTGTGAGGAGTATCAGCCCATGACCACCACGAATGCCGCCACCGCGCCATCGGTCGTCTCCGGCACCACCGACGTTCCTAAATCCTCTTCGTCCAGCTCGCTGAGCTCGACCACGGGCTCGACCCTCGCCGGCAATTTCCAGACCTTCCTGACGCTGCTGACCACGCAGCTCAAGAACCAGAACCCGCTCGATCCGCTCGACACCAACCAGTTCACCCAACAGCTGGTGCAGTTCGCCGGCGTCGAGCAGCAGCTCAAGACCAACGACTCGCTGTCCCAGCTCGTCACCCTGCAGCAGACCACGCAGGCGACGCAGGCGCTGGATTTCGTCGGCAAGACCGCGGTGGTCGACGGCACCACCGCGACCATGAAGAGCTCGTCGGCGACTTGGCACCTCAACGTGCCCACCAGCGCCACGGTCGATATTTCCATCGCCAATTCCAGCGGCCAGACCGTGTTCACCGGCAAATATACCGCCGGCGCCGGCAGCGACATTCCGTTCACCTGGAATGGCCAGGGCAATGACGGCACGCAATGGCCCGACGGCAAGTATACGATCACGGCGACAGGCAAGGACGCCTCGGGCAACAGCGTCGGCGTCGCAGCCCAGGTGCAGGGCACGGTGGATTCCGTCGACCTGACCCAGTCGCCGCCGCTGCTCTCCATCGACGGCAACAGCTACACGCTGAGCCAGGTGAAGAGCGTGGTGGCGAGCAGCAGCGGCAGCTGAAGCATATGGTGTCATCCCGGCGAAAGCCGGGATCCATAACCACAGGGCGAAGTTTGGCGAAGACCGGTAGTTAAAGAGTTTGCCTTGGTATTGCGATCTGCGTGTCATCGATAGATGACGCGGTATGGGTCCCGGCCTCCGCCGGGACGACGGCAAAAGTTAGTAAAGTATTTACGAAGACCCCGCTCGGCCGGCTGAAAGCGTGTTCTCAGCCCGCCGGGACGGTTTCGTTCCAGCCGGATTCAACGAGAATTGTATTGAAGCCTTAGGCTTAGCGGATTTTTAAGCCGACACGCGTAGGGTTACGGCGTGAGTTCAGTGGTTGAGAGTTTGTGAGTACGCCATGACAGAACCCCATCGCCCGAGGGTAAAATACGTCATCGGGCCGGACGGCAGTCCGCTGACGATTGCAGATCTGCCCGCACCCGGCACCAAACGCTGGGTCATCCGACGCAAGGCCGAAGTCGTTGCCGCAGTTCGTGGCGGACTTCTCTCGCTCGAGGAGGCCTGCAGCCGTTATACCCTGACGGTCGACGAATTCCTCTCCTGGCAGTTTTCCATCGACCAGCACGGTCTGGCGGGTCTTCGCACCACCCGCATCCAGCAATATCGCCAGTAAGCGATCCGGAAATCTGCTGCTTTTGACGAAAATCGGCCTCGCTCCGCGAGGCCGATTTTTTTCATGTTTGCTTTTGGGCCGACTTTTGTCCGGGCTGTTAACCGTCGTTAACCATATGGAAACCATCACCTAGGCAATAATTGCCCAGTCGGCCCTTCCAGTGAAAGCGGCCGAATCTGTCGGGGCGGTTGCTTGCAAGGTCTTGCGGACTTCTTAAAGGGTATCGGCGCCGCCCGGTTCGGGGCGATGATCGCGGTCACCGCCGCGCTCATCGGCTTCTTTGCCTTCGTCATCATGCGCGTCACCACGCCGCAGATGACGACGCTGTTCACCGACCTTAGCGTCGAGGATTCCTCCAGCATTATCAAGGACCTGGAACGCCAGGGCATTCAGTTCGAGCTGCGCAATGAGGGCAGCATCATCATGGTGCCCAAGGACAAGGTCACCCGCCTGCGCATGAAGCTCGCCGAGGGCGGCCTGCCCAAGGGCGGCGGCGTCGGCTACGAGGTGTTCGACAAGTCGGATGCGCTCGGCACCACCTCTTTCGTCCAGAACATCAATCATCTGCGCGCACTGGAGGGCGAGCTTGCCCGCACCATCCGCGCCATCGACCGGATCCAGGCCGCCCGCGTCCATCTGGTGCTGCCCGAGCGCCCGCTGTTCGCGCGCGATGCGCCGGAGCCGTCGGCCTCGATCGTGGTGCGGGTCCGCGGCTCGCTCGAAGCCCAGCAGATCCGCGCCATCCGCCACCTCGTCGCCTCCGCCGTCAACGGCTTGAAGCCGCAGCGGGTCTCGATCGTGGACGAGGCCGGCCAGCTGCTCGCCGACGGTGCCCAGGCCGATCCCGAGCAGGCCCTTGGCGACGAGCGCCGCACCGCCTTCGAGAAGCGGATGCGCAAGCAGGTCGAGGACATCGTCTCCTCCGTGGTCGGGTCGGGGCGCGCCCGCGTCCAGCTCTCCGCCGATTTCGACTTCAACAAGATCACCCAGACCTCGGACAAGTTCGATCCCGAAGGCCGCGTGCTGCGCTCGACCCAGACCCGCGAAGAGCAGAGCATGACCGCCGACAACAACGGCCAGGTCACGGTCAACAACGAGCTCCCCGGCCAGCAGCAGAACAGCGGCCCAGCGGCAAAGGACCAGAGCAAGAAGACCGAAGAGACCAACAATTACGAGATCTCCCGCACCACCAAGACCGAGGTGACCGAGGCCGGCCGGGTCAACCGCATCTCGGTCGCGGTGCTGGTCGACGGCATCTACACCAAGAACGACAAGGGCGAACTCACCTACACCGATCGTACCAAGGAGCAGCTCGACCGCATCGCCACCCTGGTGCGCTCGGCGATCGGCTTCGACCAGAAGCGCGGCGACCAGGTCGAGGTCGTCAATCTGCGCTTTGCCGACGCCCCCTCCACCACCCCGATCGCCGAACCGTCCGGCTTCCTCGGCATGCTGCAGTTCACCAAGGACGACATCATGTATTTCGTCGAGCTCGGCGTGATGATGCTGCTCGGCCTGGTCGTGATGTTCATGGTGATCCGTCCGCTGGTGAAGCGCATCCTCGCCTCCGACGAGGTCGCCGCCGCCATCAGCGGCGTCCTGTCGGGCCCCGCGGCATCCGACGAGGCCGCGCCGGCCGGCGGCCAGACGCTGCTGCCGAACGGTACCGCCAGCGCGATCGACGTCGCCACCGTCCAGGGGCAGGTCCACGCCCAGTCCGTTCACCGCGTCGGCGAGCTTGCCGAACGCAACCCCAACGAAACCGTCGCCATCATCCGTCAATGGCTTGCCGAACCCGCGAAATGATCGAGAAGTGAACTGACATGGCCGCTTCCCTGCAAAACGCCAATTCCAACGACATCACCAGCGTCATCTCGACGCTCGGCCAGCGTGCCGGCGACCGGGCCAGGGACGGCAGGAGCTCGGAGCAACTGACCGGACCGCGCCGCGCCGCAATCCTGATGCTGGCGCTCGGCGAGCAATATGGCGGCAAGATCTGGTCGCTGCTCGACGACGACGAGGTGCGCCAACTGTCGCTGGAAATGTCGACGCTCGGCACCGTCGAGGTCGGCACGGTCGAGGACATGCTGCTCGAATTCGTCTCGCGCATGTCGGCCTCGGGCGCGCTGATGGGCAATTTCGACGCCACCGAACGGCTGCTGCAGCAATACCTGCCACCGGAGCGCGTCAACGGCATCATGGACGAAATCCGTGGCCCCGCCGGCCGCAACATGTGGGAGAAGCTCTCCAACGTGCAGGAAGAGGTTTTGGCCAATTACCTCAAGAACGAATATCCGCAGACCATCGCGGTGGTGCTGTCGAAGCTGAAGCCGGAGCACGCCGCACGGGTGCTCGGCATCCTGCCCGAGGAGCTCGCGCTCGACGTCATCAACCGCATGCTGAAGATGGAAGCGGTGCAGAAGGAGGTGATCGAGAGCGTGGAGAAGACGCTGCGTACCGAATTCATGTCCAATCTGTCGCAGACCCGCCGCCGCGACGCGCACGAGGTGATGGCGGAAATCTTCAACAATTTCGACCGCCAGACCGAAACCCGCTTCATCACCTCGCTGGAAGAGGACAATCGCGAATCCGCCGAGCGCATCAAGGCGCTGATGTTCACCTTCGACGACCTGGTGAAGCTGGATTCCGGTTCGGCCCAGACCCTGATGCGCAACGTCGACAAGGACAAGCTCGGCGTGGCGCTGAAGAGCGCCAACGAGGATGTCCGCAACTTCTTCTTCGGCAACATGTCCTCCCGCGCGGCCAAGATGCTGCAGGACGACATGGCGGCGATGGGGCCGGTCCGCCTGCGCGACGTCGACGAGGCCCAGGCGCTGCTGGTCAATCTCGCCAAGGACCTCGCCGCCAAGGGCGAGATCATGCTGACCAAGAACCGCGCTGACGACGAGCTGGTGTATTGATGGCCGCTCCGGCAAAATTCCTGTTCGATACCGACTTCGCCGCGCCCGATCGGACGCGCGAGAAGGCCGCGACCGCAGCCGAGATCGCGCAGAAGGTCGCGGAAGCCGAAGCACGCGCCTATCAGGACGGTTTCGCGGCTGGCCAGCGCGAGGCCAAGGCGGAGAGCGACCGCCGCGTCGCCCTCGCCATGGAAGAGATCAACATCGCGATCCGCGGCATTGCCGCAGGGATCGGCAATATCGAGAGCAAGATGGAGACCGAGGCGGTCGACGTCGCGGTCGCGGTGGCGCGCAAACTGTGCGCGGACCTGGTCGCCGCCGAGCCGCTCGGCGAGATCATGGCGCTGGTCAAGGACTGCTTCTCGCACCTGGTCGCGACGCCGCATCTGGTCGTCCGCATCAACGACGCGCTCTACGACAGCGCGCGCGAGAAGATGGAGCGGCTGGCCAAGCAGAGCGGCTTCGAAGGCCGGCTGGTGATCCTGGCCGAGCCCGAAATTGCCACCGGCGACTGCCGGATCGAGTGGGCCGACGGCGGCGTTGTGCTGGAGCGCAGCGCCATCGCGGCCAAGATCGACGACATGGTTGGACGCTATATCGCGTCCCGCAAGGGGAACTAAGCCATGAGCGACACCGACGGACAGGTCCCGCTGCCCGATCTCAACGGCCCGCTGCCGCCTGCCGGCACCGATGTCAGCTACAGCGAGGATGAATATGCGGCGCGCGTCGCCGCCGACCTCGAAGCCGTCTTCGACGTGCCGGTGCAGGTCTCGGCAGTGCTCGGCCGCTCCAAGATGGATGTCGGCGAGCTCTTGAAGCTTGGACCCGGCACGGTGCTGGAGCTCGACCGCCGGGTCGGCGAGGCCATCGACATCTACGTCAACAACAAGCTGGTCGCCCGCGGCGAGGTCGTCCTCGTCGAGGACAAGCTCGGCGTGACCATGACGGAAATCATCAAGACCGAACGCGCGTAAAGCGAACAAAGGGAATGACGCGCGACCGCGCGACCAGACGGACAGGAGACTGATATGCGGCTTCTCATCGTTGGCACATTGAAGGGCCAGCTCACCACCGCCACCAAGATCGCGATGGACAACGGCGCCACAGTGACCCATGCCGAGGATCACGAGCAGGCGATGCGCGTGCTGCGCGGCGGCAAGGGCGCGGACCTCCTGCTGGTCGACGTTGCCCTCGACATCCGCGACCTCGTGATGCGGCTCGAAGCCGAGCATATCCACGCGCCGATCGTCGCCTGCGGCATCACCAACGACGCCCGCGCCGCGGTTGCCGCGATCCACGCCGGCGCCAAGGAATACATCCCGCTGCCGCCGGATCCGGAGCTGATCGCCGCGGTGCTGGCCGCCGTCGCCAACGATTCCCGCGAGCTGGTCTATCGCGACGACGCCATGGCACGGGTCATCAAGCTCGCTCAGCAGATCGCAGGCTCCGATGCATCGGTGATGATCACCGGCGAATCCGGAACGGGCAAGGAGGTGCTGGCCCGTTATGTCCACACCCGCTCGGCCCGCGCCAAGCGTCCGTTCATCTCGATCAACTGCGCCGCGATCCCCGAGCATCTCTTGGAATCCGAGCTGTTCGGCCACGAGAAGGGCGCCTTTACCGGCGCGATTGCCCGCCGCATCGGCAAGTTCGAGGAGGCCACCGGCGGCACGCTGCTGCTGGACGAAATTTCGGAGATGGACGTCCGCCTGCAATCGAAGCTGCTCCGCGCCATCCAGGAGCGCGTGATCGATCGCGTCGGCGGCACCAAGCCGGTCCCCGTCGATATCCGCATCATCGCGACCTCGAACCGCAATCTGGCGGATGCCGTGCGCGAAGGCACGTTCCGCGAGGACTTGCTGTTCCGCCTCAACGTCGTGAATCTGAAGATCCCGCCGCTGCGCGAGCGTCCGGCCGACATCATGGAGCTTGCCCAGCATTTCGTGAAGAAATACGCCGAGGCCAACGGCGTGCCGATGCGCCCCATTTCGGCCGAGGCCAAGCGCGTGCTCTCCACCAACCGCTGGCAGGGCAACGTTCGCGAGCTGGAAAACACCATGCACCGTGCGGTGCTGATGGCACAGGGCGACGAGATCGGCCCCGATGCGATCCTCACCCCGGACGGCGACCGCCTCGACCTCGCCAAGACCCCGCCCGCCGTGGTGCATGCCACCATGGCCGCCGAGCAGGTAACGCGCGCGCTGGTGGGCCGCACCGTTGCCGACGTCGAGCGCGATCTGATCCTGGAGACGCTCAAGCACTGCCTCGGCAACCGTACCCATGCCGCCAACATCCTGGGCATCTCGATCCGCACGCTGCGCAACAAGCTGAACGAATATGCCGACGGCGGCATCCCGATCACGCCGGCCGGCACGCCCGGTGAATATCCGCGGATGCCGATGATCGGGGCGTAGGGCTTCGCCCAGATCGAGAGGATGCGAATGCCCGTGCTTAGTCCCGGGCATTTTGTTTTTTGGGGCCACGATGCCAGCCTCGTCATTGCGAGCGCAGCGAAGCAATCCAAAATCCCTCTGCGGTGACAGACTGAATTGCTTCGCTGCGCTCGCAATGACGGTGTTGACAGCATTCCTCGCATAACGGGACCGCGTTACGTGACTAGGCCATCCGCTCGCCAAGCCCTATAACCTCGCCCGAGAACCAACCGAGGAACCACATGTCTGAAGCTCAAATCACCGATTGGCTGGCGTCGCAGCGGCAGGCGATGATCGACCTGTTGCGCGACGTCGTGAACATCGATTCCGGATCCTATGACAAGGAAGGCGTCGATGCGGTCGGTGCGCGGTTCGAGCGGCATTTTGCCGAGCACGGCATTCCGTTCCGGCGCGAGAGCCATGGCACCTTTGGCGATGCCATCCACGCCGAGGTCGCAAAACCCGGCAGCAACGAAAAGCCGGTGCTGTTGATGGGGCATCGCGACACCGTGTTCGGCAAGGGCGAGGCCGGGAAGCGCCCGTTCACGATTCGCGACAACCGCGCCTATGGGCCCGGCGTTGCCGACATGAAGGCCGGCGTCGTCATGAACATCTTCGTCGCCACCGCCTTCCACAAATTCGGCGGCAACCCGCATCCGATCAAGCTGCTGATCACCTCCGACGAGGAGATCGGCTCGCCCTCCTCGCGCCCCGTCATCGAGCGCGAGGGACGCTCTGCGCGCGCCGTGTTCAACTCCGAGCCGGGCCGCCCCACCGGCAACGTCGTCACCAGCCGCAAGGGCGGCATCTTCATGCATATGGCCATATCAGGCAAGGCAGCGCATTCCGGCGCCAATTTCGCTGCCGGCGTCAGCGCGATCGGCGAGCTCGCGCACAAGATCACGCAAATCCACGCGCTGACCGACCTCACCAGGGGCATCACGCTCAATGTCGGTCTCATCTCGGGCGGCCAGTCGGTCAATACGACGGCGCCTTATGCCGAGGGCCAGATCGACATGCGCTATGTCGATCCCAGGGATCGCGCCACCGTCATGGCCGAGATCGAACGGATCATCGCGACGCCTTACGTGCCGGGCACCACCGCGACGCTGACGATCAAGGGGGAGTTCGTGCCTGTCGTGCAGAGCGAAAGCTCGAAGGCGCTGTTCGAAAGCTATCAGGCCGCGGCGAGGCAAGCCGGCCTCACCACATTGCAGGGCGAGTTCTCCGGCGGCTGCGCGGATTCCGGCTTCACCGCCGCAGTGGGGACGCCGACGATTTGCGGCGTCGGACCTGTCGGCGGCCTCGCGCATTCGCCGGAGGAATATCTCGAGCTCGACAGCATCGTGCCGCGCGCGCAGACGCTGGCGCTGGCGATTTTAAGGGGCTGATTCAGGTGCCGTAGGGTGGGCAAAGCGAAGCGTGCCCACGAGCTTTTTCGGTCGTAGAGAGACGGTGGGCACGGCGCAAGGGCGCCTTTGCCCACCCTACGAGACCAAGCAAGGCTTACGAATAACTCGGCGCGTCGGGCTTGCGAAAAATGTGGATGGGATCGCCAGGCACGAACGGCTGGCCGCGAAACATCGCATAGGCATACAGCGCGAGATAGGCGATCGCCAACGCGCCGATGGCGTAGAAGGCCCAGGTCCCGACGCGCTTCATAGCTCCGCTCCGCGGCCGTCCCGGATGGGAAGGCTCAGGGCGCTTCTAGAGCGATGAGGCGGAAAAGGCCAGCCCGCGTCCGGCGATCAAACGCGGCGGAGGCGCGCGGGAACGCTGACCTCGGCCAGTCTCGCCGCATCCTCGTCCTGATCCACCGCCACATACTGGCCGTGCCAATAGGCGAGCGCGGCGTTGCGTGCCGAATTCCTGACATCCCTGACCCGGCCGATGACGATACCGTGCGAATGGCGCTCGATGATGTCCTCGACCTCGCAATCGACTGCCGACAATGCGCCGACCAGCAGCGGCACGCCAGATACGGCCGTGACCCATCGGGCGCCGACGAAGCGATCGGCCCCCTTCAATCCGCCCTTGCCGGCAAAGCGCTCGGCGATTTCGAGCTGGTCGGCCGCGAGGATGTTCACGCCGAAGGCGCCGTAGCGGCGGATCAGCGGAAAGGACGAGGCATCGCGATTGATGCTGACCAGCAGCGTCGGCGGGTCGACCGAGAGCGAGGTCACCGAGGTCACTGTCATGCCGGTGATGTCCTTGCCCCGCCCGGCGGTGATGACGCTGACACCGCCGGTGAGGTGACGCATGGCGCCGCGGAAATCGGCGGACGAGACGGGAATTTCGGTCATGAGATCGCGGGGCACTACATTCATGGCATGGTCCCCGAAGCGGGGTTCCCTCTATTTAGGTACGATCGTCCCCCGACAACAGGTGGTTCAGGATCGAGCCTTCGAGGCCGGCAAGCTCGGCCGAGCCGCGCTGGCGGGGCCGGCCTGCGTTAACCACGACGTCATGGGCGATCCGGCCCTCCTCGATCACCAACACCCGGTCGGCGAGCGCCACCGCTTCGGCGACGTCGTGGGTCACCAGGATTGCGGTAAAGCCCTGGTCGCGCCAGACGCGCTCCAGGAGGCGCTGCATCGAGATGCGGGTCAGCGCATCGAGCGCGCCGAGCGGCTCGTCGAAGGCGAGCACGCGCGGACGGGAGACCAGCGCTCGGGCGAGCGCGACGCGCTGCTTCTGGCCGCCGGACAGCACCGACGGCCACTGGTCGCGCTTGTCGGCGAGGCCGACCTCGGCAAGCGCCTTCTCCGCGCGCACATGCGCATCGGTCGACGAACGATCGCGGCCGAGGCCAACCTCGACATTGGACAGCACGCGGGCCCAGGGCAACAGTCGCGGCTCCTGGAACATCACGCGGATGTCTTCGGCCTGAATCTCGTCGCCAAAGCTGACGCTGCCGGTATCGCTCTTTTCCAAGCCCGCGATGAGGCGCAGCAGCGTGCTCTTGCCGCAGCCGCTCTTGCCCACGATCGCTACGAACTGTCCGGCCGGGATGTGCAGATCGATCCCGCGCAGCACCTCGTTGTCGCCGTAGGATTTGCGCAAGCCGCGGATGCTGAGCGGCAGGCCGCTGATCTGTGTCGGCCGCTCCTCGCGCGCGACGCGGGCGTGAGGCGCGAAATTGGCGCGGCTGCCGAACTCGGTTTCGGGAAGGATCGTACGAAGCGCTGTCTGCATGTGATTCCCAGTATTTCTGCTCAATTTTTCTGGAAGGCGGGGTGCCAGGAGAGCGTCGCCCGCTCCAGCACGCGGGAGGCGCTGTCGGCGAGCTTGCCGAGCAGGGCATAGATCAGGATCGAGAGCACGACGACGTCGATCAGCATGAACTCGCGCGCCTGCATCGCCATGTAGCCCAGCCCTGAGGACGCTGCGATGGTTTCGGCGACGATCAGGGTCAGCCACATGATGCCGAGCGCGAAGCGGATGCCGACGAAGATCGAAGGCAGCGCGCCCGGGAAGATCACGCGGCGGAACAGCTCGCTATCGGTCATGCCATAGATGCGGCCCATCTCGATCAGCTGCGGATCGACGGTGCGGATGCCGTGCAGCGTGTTGAGATAGATCGGGAAGAACACGCCGAGCGCGACCAGGAACAGCTTGGCGCTCTCGTCGATGCCGAACCACAGGATGACCAGCGGGATCAGCGCCAGATGCGGCACGTTGCGCACCATCTGCAGCGTGGTGTCGGTGAGCTTTGCCGAGAGCTGCGACAGCCCGTTGGCGAGCCCGAACGCGAAGCCGATGCTGCCGCCGATCAGAAAGCCGATCGAGGCGCGCCAGAACGACACCCAGATGTTGCGGACGAGCTCGCCGGACAGCAGCAGCTTCCAGCCGGCCAGCGCGACATCGCTGGGCGCCGGCAGCACGCGGGTCGGCACCAAGCCGGTGACACAAGCAATCTGCCAAAGCGCGACGATGGCGAGCGGCACGATCCATTGGACCAGGCCATCGACCCGCGGCAGGCGGAAATTGCGCGGAAGTGAAACGCTGTCGATCGCGCTCATGATTGCGACACCCGGTGCTGCGGACGGTAATCGCTGCCGACCGTCTCGCCGAACGGACCGCCGTTGAAGTGCAGCTTCGTGACGTTGCTCGGCTGCTCCAGCGAGAGCAGCGGGAATACCAGCTCGGCAAAGCGATAGGCTTCCTCCAGATGCGGATAGCCCGACATGATGAAGGTATCGATGCCGATGTCCTGATACTCCTTGATGCGTGCGGCGACCGTCTCGGCATCGCCGACCAGCGCCGTGCCGGCGCCGCCGCGCACCAGGCCGACACCGGCCCAGAGATTCGGCGCGATCTCGAGCTTGTCGCGCTTGCCGCCATGCAGCTGCGCCATGCGCTGCTGGCCCACCGAATCCATCCGGGCAAAGTTCTTCTGCGCGGTCGCGATGGTCTCGTCGCTGACATGCTTGATCAGCTCGTTTGCCGCGCGCCAGGCTTCTTCGTTGGTCTCGCGCACGATCACATGAAGGCGGATGCCGAAGGACAGCTTGCGGCCGCGCGCGCCGGCGACATCCCTCACCTTCGCGATCTTCTCGGCAACCTGGGCCGGCGGCTCGCCCCAGGTGAGATATTTGTCGACCGTGTCGACGGCGACATCGATGCCGGCATCCGACGAGCCGCCGAAATAGAGCTGAGGCCGCGGTGACTGCACCGGATGGAACAGCAGCTTGCCGTCCTCGATGCGGATATGCTTGCCCTCGACATTGACGGTCTTGCCGGCAAGCAGGTCGCTATAGACGTTGAGGAACTCGCGGGTGACCTCGTAGCGCTCGTCATGGCCGAGGAAGATGCCGTCGCCCTTGTTCTCGACCGGATCGCCGCCGGTGACGACGTTGATCAGCAAACGGCCGCCCGTGACACGGTCGAGCGTCGCGGTCATGCGCGCGGCGACCGTCGGCGATTGCAGGCCCGGACGGACGGCGACGAGATAGCGCAGCCGCTCGGTGAAGGGGGCAACGCTGGATGCGACGATCCAGGAATCCTCGCAGGACCGGCCGGTCGGCAGCAGCACGCCGTAATAGCCGAGCTGGTCGGCGGCCTGCGCGACCTGGCGCAGATAGTTGAAATTGACCTCGCGGCCGCCGATGCCGGTGCCGAGATAGCGGCCGTCGCCGTGGGTCGGCAGGAACCAGAGGATGTTGCTCTTGCTCATGGATGGGCTCCTAGCCGTAGGTCGTGCCGACGGCGGCGGCGACAAGGCCGACCGACTGCACGATGGCGGCGATCACGCGTTGAACGATGCGTCTCATGTTGGGACCTCTTGAAAGGGGAAGACCGGTCGGCGCGATCAAGCTGCCGTTTCGAGGATGATGGTGCGGAGCGGGAAGAGTGTCGAGACATCGGGAAAAATAGCGATGCGAGCACTGCGCGCGAGGCGAAGCGCGTGATTAATCTTTCGAACAGCAAAGCGAATGAAGATGGAAATTTTCTGCACGCGGATGTGATGGCGGCGCGCGTTCGGCCTCGAACCTCGCGGGCCGGAACAGAAAACGAGAAAACAACCCCATGCACAGTAGCCGGGGCGTGCGAATGGGATCAACTACGACTTATCCGAAAATCCTTTGACCCGTCGGGCAAAACAGGAGTAGGATGGCATCATGGCGACATGGGTCTGCTGAGGCGCGAAGCTCCTCCCATCACCACCGCCGTCATTCCCCGCGCAGGCGGGGAATCCAGTACGCCGCGGCCTATCGAGGAATCACTGCCGTCTCTGGAATACTGCGCCTTCGCGGGCGATGACACCGAATGTGTGACGGCATGCGTGCCACGATCCCGTGCAGGCCCGGCCCTGCCCGACTACTGCAGCCACCGCACCGGCAAATTCTGCAAGCCCCGGAACGCCCAGCCGCCGATCCGCACCGGCTCGTCATCGGCAAGCTCGATATTCCTGGCGCGTGCGAACACTGTCGGCAGCGCGACGTCGGCGATCATGGCGCGCGAGGCGAAGGCGCCGGCGCAGAAATGTGGACCGGCGCCGAAGGCAACGCTCTTCGAGGTGTCGCGCCGCACGTCGAACGCGTCGGCGCGCTCAAAATGCTTCTCGTCGCGATTGGCGGAGCCGAACATCAGGAACACGCGCTCGTCGGTCTCGAACGACACGTCGCGGATGCTCCACGGCTTTGCGATGCGCCGCGGCGACATGCCGATCGGCGATATCCAGCGGGCATATTCCTCGAATGCCTGCAGCCATGACACCTCGCCTTTGCGTACGAGGTCGAGCTGCTCGGGATGCGTCAGCAGCGCCCACACCGCGCCTGATATCGCCTTGCGCGGCTCGTTCTGGCCGCCCGATATCGCAAGTTTTACATTCGCGCGCACGCTCTCCATGTTCATGCCGGATGCAAGGAGCACGCCCAGAATGCTCTGGTCGGGGTTCTTGCGCATCACCGGCAGGATATCATCGATCGCCGCATCGATGCCTGATGTCGCAGCGTGGCAGCGCGCCTCGACCGCGGGATCGCCGCTGTAATTGGCGATGCCCTCGATCATGCCTTGCGACCAGGCATCCATGTCGGCAAAGCCGATATTGGTGAGGCCGGTGATCGACTTCAGGCATTCGCCGGAGAACGGCAGTGCGAAGTCGGCCATGAAATCGATCCGGCTGCCGGGTTCGAGGGAATCGAGAATGCGATCGGCATGGGCCTGGAACAGCACGGTCCAGTGCACCTTCACCGTCTTCGGCGACACCGTCGGGAACATCGCGCGCCGCTCGATTTGGTGCGCTTCGCCATCCTTGCGCATCATGTTGAGGCCCATCAGCCGGTTCATCAGGCCGGCGGGCTGGTGCGAGGAGAACACGTCGATCTGCTTCTCCGAGATCGAGATGTCGTCGCGGCTGGTCAGCAATGTCGAGCCGAGCTGCGGCACGAAGGCGATCGGCGCCTCTTTCCGCATTCTTGCCAGCATCGGATAGGGATCGGCCCAGAACGCTGTGAGGTCGATATCGACGCGCGGCGCGGTGCTCAAGGCGGGCTCCCTGGATTTTCTCCGGCCAGACTAGCGAACTCCGCTGCCCACGTCTGTCCCTGGCGACAGGGATGGGCTCGCCGCCGCAGCGGCGGTCGCCACATATTTGGTGTAAAATTCAGCGACCCGGCCGCGCCACATACCGACGAACGCTTCCGACGTCACGTTGTCCACCGATTTCCAGCTGCGCTTGAACGCCGGCAGTGCATTGCCCCAGATCGCGCGCTTGCACCACCTCTCGCCCTTCTCCTTGCCTTCGCTGGTGGCGCACATGGATTTCCAGGCGGTGCGAGCGGGCCGGCTGATGTGCTCGGCGGCGCCTTCCCAGCCTTGCTGATGGATCAGGTAGAGATCGCTCATGTCCGGCTTGCGGTGCGTGATCCACTCGAACTGGACGCCTTCGGTAATGATCTTGTAGGCGGCCGCAACGGCATTGTCCCGGGGATTGCGAATCTGCCCGAAGCCGAACTTGCCGAACTCATATTGGCTCAGTTGAAACAGGCCGATATACGACCCGGTGCGTTGATTGGGATTAAAACCGGATTCGATCTTGGCAACCGCCATCATGAAATTGAAATCGAGACCAAAGGCATCGGCAGCGCGCTTGATCTCTTCGGCCGGCGTTCCAACCGGGATGTCCTTGAACGCACGCAAGACAGTCTCCGCCGGCTTCTCTGCGGGCGGCACCTCGGACCAGACGTAGTAGATCAGATAACGGAAATCCGGCGTCGACGCCGCTTTCGGAGCATCCTCGGATGCACCGCGTGCTGCCGGCAGCGGCTGCACGATATCCTGTTCCAACGACGCCAGTTTCGGCCCGACGGGTTCGTCGGCGGTTTCGGCTCCGGTGCTCAACGGCCCGGGGGCTGCCGACGTCACCGACGACGTCACCGAGCCAAGCTCTTCTTTTTCTGCCCGAAGCGCTGCTGCAAGTCTGGCGGATGCTTCTGCGTAGAGCGCCGGCGTCACCACGTTCGCTGGGGCCGGCACGTTCGCTGCCGCTTGCGGAATGACATCAGGCATCGTCGCGGCCGGTCTGTTTGCGCCGGCCAGATAGAACCCCACGGCTGCGATCACAGCCACGATGCAGCTGGTCTGCCAAACCTTCATTGCCCGAAGTCTACGGATGGCTTCTGTCCGAAGGTTCTTTGCATGTTCCTGCGGCCCGTGGGTTTAAGTCTCTTTCGTAGAATCTTAAGGTTTAAATGTGGTGAACGGAGCTACTTTCGGCCCCGTCAATCCCCCGAGGTGTCCCGCTTTGGGTCAAAAGCGGGGCAGCCGGTCTATCCGCCGCCTCCTCAGTTCAGGGCGCGCAGTCCCGCGAAGAACCGCAGCACGATCCCGGACAGTTCGTTCTGCCCAGCCGCTCATGGACGTTCACTCACCCTGTTCCTGCCACCCAGGAAGCAAACGCGGGGCGCTCTGAGCCAGGGTCAGCCAAGAGCCAAAGCAGAATGAATCCGTCGACGCATCTTACGGTTGTTTTTGCGTCAGTTCCATACATAATCGTCGGACGGAAGGTGGCGATACGCCGATGGCTGCATCGCGACTGAACCGAGGAGCATCCGCCGTACTGCAGTGAGCTGACGTCATTTTGGTCGAGCCCTTCAGCTGCGCACCAATTTCCGACATGGCCGCATTGAGCGCGGTGTTCAGACCGCGAAGATTCTGAACGTCAATCAGGAAAATCGTCATGCTCTTCAGGATTGTCACGGCGGCCGTTGCGGCGCTGTATCTTGCAACACCTGCTGTCCTCAGTGCCCAATCGGCCTCGTCCTCCGCGACATCAAGTCATGGGCCCGCGGAGCGGGCCGTCGATCAGCTGTTCGCTCGATGGGCTGAACCGAACTCACCCGGCGCCGTCATCGCCGTGCTTCAAGACGGCAAGATCATCTACAGTCAGGGCTATGGCGCGGCCAATCTGGAATATGGCGTGCCCAACACGCCATCATCAGTGTTTCACCTCGCATCGGTCTCCAAGCAGTTCACCGCCTTCGCGATCCATCTCCTTGCTCACGACGGAAAACTGTCCCTGGACGACGATGTTCGCAAATATGTTCCGAAGTTGCACGACTTCGGCAAGCCGATCACGATTCGCCAACTGCTTCACCACACCAGCGGCGTTCGCGACCAGTGGAATCTTCTGGCGCTCGCAGGATGGCGGCTGGACGACGAGATCACGGACGACGACGTTGCGCGCCTGCTGTTTCAACAAACCGAGTTGAACTTCACGCCCGGCGACCAGTTCCTCTACAGCAACAGCGGCTACACGTTGCTCGCGATGGTCGTGAAGCAGGTGTCTGGCCAAGCGCTGCCGGAGTTCGTCAAGGAGCGCATCTTCGAACCTCTCGGCATGTCTCACACCCACTTCCAGGACAAATACGGCACGATCGTCAAGGACCGGGCCTATTCCTACGCCCGGCAGCCGGACGGCCAATACCAATACATTGCGCTGACCTATTCGACCGTCGGACCGTCAAGCCTGTTCTCCACGGTCGGTGACCTCGCGCGCTGGGATGAGAACTTCTACACCGGAGACGTCGGCGGCCTGACGCTTCTCGCCGAGATGCAGCAGAAGGGCAAGCTCAACGACGGCAAGGAGATCAATTACGCATCGGGCTTATCAGTCGGAAAGTATCGCGGGCTCAGAACGGTCGAGCATGCCGGCGGCGATGCCGCCTACCGGACCAACATTCTCAGATTCCCGGACCAGCATTTCTCGGTCGTGATCCTGGCAAATGCGGGAGATCTGAATCCAACGGCGCTCTCGTTCCGGATCGCCGATATCTATCTCAAGGAGTTGCTCAAGCCTGCGCGTGCCAAGCCGGAGCTTGAAGACAAGCCGGAAGTCACTATCGACCCCAAGATCCTCGATGCCTATGTCGGCGACTATGAACTCCGACCGGGGTTCATCATTTCCATCAGCAAGGACAATGACCACCTCGTCGAACGCGCGACAGGCCAGTCATCGTTTCCGATGTACGCGGTCTCCAGCACCACCTTCCGCCTGAGGGTCGTTCCCGCCGAAATCGTCTTCGACGACGTCGCGCAAGGGGGAAAGGCTCAAAACGCAGTTTTGCACCAGAACGGCGCCAACCTGCCCCTGAAGCGGATCACCATCGAGAAGCCGGCAGCAGAACGTCTCAAAGCGTACGAGGGCCACTACTACAGTGCAGAACTCGGCGTCGTCTACGACGTGTTCATTCGCGAGGGCGTGTTGATGGTGCACTATCCGCGGGGAGACCTCGACCTGCAACCTGTCGGGCTTGACGCGTTCTCGACGGGCTTTCCGATCGGAAACCTGAAGTTTGCGTGCGCAGACGATGGCAAATGCAATGCGATGCTGATCGACGACGGCCGCGTCAAGCAGCTGCGCTTCGACAAGACCCTGCTCGATCCGATCGGTCCGAGGTCATCGCAATGAGACTGGTCATCCTGACAGGGGCATCGGGCTCGGGCAAGACGACGATTGCGGAAAGGATCGAGCGGCAGCGCAAGGGGCTGGCGCGCGTGTTCCGGTTCGACAGCATTGGCGTTCCGTCTGCGGAGGAACGCATTGCGAGATGGGGGGCCGAATCGGAACCGGGAGGCGGATGGCAGCGCGCGATGACGATCGAGTGGTTGGCCCGGATTGCGAGAGAACGTGGTGCTCTCCCCGTTCTATTTGAAGGCCAGATGCGGCTGTCGTTCATCGCGGAGGGGTTGGCTGCGGCTGGAATTGCAAGGGCACGCATCGTTCTGGTGCATTGTGACGATGAAAGTCGAACGCATCGCCTCGTTAACGAGCGCAAGCAGCCGGATTTAGCCAATCCCGATATGATGAACTGGGCAAGATTTCTTCGCGGCGAGGCCGAAGCGGGCGGATTCGAGTTGCTGGACACGTCGACAATTTCGATCGACGACAGCGTTGAATATGTCTGCGAGCGTCTCGGCATCGGGCGATCTGGCGGGCCAGGCCAGTAAGGCGCCGGCGCCTCCTCTCCCCGCTGGGGAGCGGTGAACCACGGACCGCCGATCAAACCTAATTTCACCGCGCTTTAGCCGTAGGCCCAAAACGCAACTCTCGCCGATCACAACTCTCTGACCAGCTTGGGAAGCATTCTGCCTGGTATCGAGCCGGATGCGGCGAGGCCACAGTCCCTGGCGCCCATTCGTCGATAGAATGGTGCGGCGTCCGGGTCGGCTTCGATCAACATGCGCGCGGCGCCCATGCGAGCCGCTTCGCTGACAGCCCAGTGGAACAGCTTCGTCCCCACACCTGCGCGGAGCATGGTCGGTTCCACGAACAGCTTCAACAAGTCTGCTTCGTCGCCGGTCACCTTCATTTGGGCAGCACCGACAAGCCTGCCGTTCTCTTCCGCCACGGCAATCGCACTTGACCGCATGTCACAGGGTTCAATGATGAGTTCGCGGCGGCAAGCTTCGATGAAGTCCCTGTCGTAGCCCCACACGGCTTTTGACCGGAGGCACAAAGCAGAGAGGGCCGGCAGCTCTTCAATCCGGGGCGGTCTGAGAACACACGACACGAGGCTCGCTCCGGTGGGTTGAATATCTTTTGATGAAATTCGACAAACGACCGCGAAATTGGAAAATACCGGCGTCCAAGAAACATGAATGCTGCGGTTGCACGAATGTCTCGTGATCGGGGCAACGTCACTGATAAGCAGCGGAGAGTATCATGATTGATCAAGAAATTGTGGACAGCCAGATCAAGGCGGATCGTTTCCCTTTTCCCAGCGAGGGCGAGATAACGCTGGCAGTGCGCAACGCGAACTACACGCTGGGACCCGTAATGTTGCACCTTACCATGAAGCCCGGTGCGATCATTCCGTCGCATTTGCACAAGAATGTCGCCGAAGTGCTCTACATCATCGACGGCGACTTCATCAACGAAGGCAAGCAATACAGAGCCGGCACGACGCTGCATATCAAGGCCGGTATGCCACACGGGCCGCACAGCACTCAGGATGGATGCAAGTTGCTCGTGCTCTGGACAGAACGTACCTCGCACGAGGCCGCCGATCTCGACGACTTCATCGTCGCCACCAAAACGGTCGCCTAGGCGGCAATTAGAGCCGTGCAATTCGGTCTCTCTCGGCTTGGCGTCTCAAGTCCTGACTTGGCGTCGCCAGGCGCCGGGGGAAACGCCGACAATTTTGCTGAAGACGCGGGTAAAATGGCTCTGGTCGGCAAAGCCGCAGGCGAGCGCTATGTCCGTTAACGACGAATTGGTGTTCCGCATAGCTTGCTTTGCCGTCTCCACGCGCCGCTGCAATAGCCATTGGTGAGGGGCCATACCAGTTGCTTGACGAAAGGCGCGCGCGAAATGGCTGGCCGACAGGCCGCATTCTTGCGCCAGTGACGTGGGAGAGACTCCGCCGTCGAGATTTGCGTCAAGGACTTCGATGGCGCGCCGCTCTTGCCACGGCGCGAGGCCGCCACGCATGGGGCGTTGCTCCGGTTTCATGCCGCCATAGGTGCATGCGGCGTGAACGCCAACCGATAGCGTGACCTGCTCTACAAAGAGCCGGTTGGCTTGTTCCGGATGTTCGAAAGCCGGCAGGAGCGCCTGCGTCAGGCCGCGCATGACCCGATCGTCGATGCCCGCACCCGGCTGGTATCGTAATTCATCGACATGAGTCGCCTGCGCATTATCTGCAATGGCAACCAATGCCGCTCGCGGGAAGTAGAAGTGAACCGAATGAAATGGGTTGTTGATATGGAACACCGGATCGCGCTTGATGTCATACATGGTCGTTTCACCCGCCCTGAGAACTGCGACGGGAGCGGGTCGTCCATCCTCCCAATATTCGTGAACCGGATAGTCTCGGAGCTGTACAGCGACTAAGAACGCGTCTTCGCGGACAAGCGACGAGGAGAGGCCGCGTTGAGGATCGTCAGATCTTATTTCGGTAACGGCAAGCAGAGAGTTCTGCAGGGAGCGTGAAACGATAGAGGTTGCTCGCGCACGCAAGCGCCCTCCAAATGCTTCGCCATAACTGCTGCTGTCTGGCATTCCGGCTTCCCGCTGGACCGGCCCGTTCAATGCGATCCGGTCTTGGTGTCACTGAGCCAAGAGGGCGCAGTGCTTTAGGCTAATGTCTCGAGGTCTTCCACTTGATCCACAATATTTGGCGGCGGCCTCGTCGATCACAAACGTGGCTTTCTCCCTACGCGCAAGCTCGCGCGCCTCGCAGCAGGTGCGACGCGGCAACCAGATCCTGGGTTTGGAAGCCCTCGGTGAACTCTTCGTAGAGCGGCCGAAGCAACCGGATAGCCTTCGGCCTGCGGCCGGTCGCGATCCAGCGCGCGGCAAGATCGGTGGCGATGCGCAGCTCGAATGTCTTCGCTCCTATCGCACGGGCTTCAGTGAGCGCCTGAAGCAACATGCTTTCGGCGAGCTGCGGTTCACCTTCATGAAAGAGGACGGACGCCTCGACCCGCCAAAGCTCCGAGCGGCACCAGCGCTCTCCCTGATCCTCCTGATGGCGGATAGCTCTTGCGATCGCCTTGCGGGCCTCCACAATCCGCCCTTGTCGCAGATAGGCGCGGGCGAGGGTAGCGAGATAGCTGCCGATCCGCATCAGAAAACGACAGTCGATCAGTTCCTCGATCGCGGCACGGATGTCCTCCACCGCCTCGCGATCACCGCGCAGATCGCGCAGGCAGGCCGAGAAATAGCGTTCGACCGCAATCCAGCGCGAGATGCGCTCCCGCTCCAGATTGCGACGAAGCCGCTCGGTGTAATGCGCGAGCGCCGCCAAATTGCCTGACTCGAGCGAGACCGGAAGCGCGGCGAGGCCAAGCGCATTCGACTGCGACACCCAATGACCGCCGCGATCGGCGGCCTCGACGGCATCGTCGGCCAGCTTCGCCGCATACTCGGCTTGCCCCTGCATCCACGCCACGAAAGGCAGATTGAAGCGAACCGTGATAAACCGATAGACCTCGTTCGCATCTTTCCGCGAACGGCCCTCGGCCAGTGAATAGGTGGCCGCGAGACGATCCAGAACCAGGCGGCTCTTGCTCAATTCGCCGGCGAAGGCGTGGGCCCAGGCCCACGCCCGATCGGCTTCGGATGTCGCCGTCAGGTCGCGGTCCCGATCGGCTAGCGCCGTGGCTTCGTCAAGGTAGGTCAGCGCACGCGGGATCTGGCCGATCTGCAGCAGGTAAAAGGCAAACCCGACCAATGCACGTTGCTGATACTCGACGTTTCCGGCGCTTCTTGAGAAGGCAATGGCATCGAGCCATGCAAGCTGGTTTTCGTTCGAGAGCTTGCGCGCGTAGAACAGGCTCCATCCCAGCGCGCAAGCGAGCTTTGCCCGCAGCAGATCGTCACAGGCAATGGACTTGGCCAGGCCAAGCGCGAACTCCAACCGCGATTGCGCCTCGGAGAGGATCGAGGTCTCCGACCACAAGGTGATGCCGGCAACCGTCAGCCTGATCCCGAGAACGGCATCGCCCTCCTTCCCAAACGCCCATGACAAGGCGGCCCTCAAATCGGCGATGCGGCCAAGATAGCGCTGCGTCCAATCGGCCGGTTCGCGCCAGTTCCACTCCTCCTCGGACTGTTCGAACACCGCAAGAACGCGCTGTGCATGACGGTGCAGAGCCTGCCGACAAGCCGGATCAGCCAAAAGGCGCTCCGCTGCGTAACGTCTTGTGCTGTCGAGCAGCCGATAGCGGAGGCTGGCTCCCTGCGCCTGTGCGTTCAGCAGCGATTTGGCCGCCAGGCTGCCGAGGCCGGTGACGACGTCGACCGGCGTGAGCCCCGCCGCCTCGGCGACGAAAACCGCATCCTCGGCCTCGAACGCGTCACTGAACACCGACAGCAGGCCGAACAACCTGGCTTCCCTCGGCGACAGCAGCTTGAAGCTCCAGTCGATCGTCGCCATCAGCGTCTCATGTCGCGGAGTCGCGTCGTCGGTGACGGGGGCGCGGAAGCCCAGGGTCTGATCGAGCTGCGCCACCAGTTGGCGAGGCGTGAACCTGCCGATCTGGGCTGCCGCCAATGCGATGGCCAGAGGAAGGCCGTCGAGGGCGTGGCAGATCCGGGCGATCGCTTCGCAGTCGTCATCGACGAACTGGTAGTCCGACCATTCTGCGGCGCGGCGGACAAACAGCTGCACGCCGGGGAATTTGATGGCCTGATCAGTCGCCAGGGCACAACCAGGCCCCGGCAAGCCAAGCGGACCCAGCCGCACCAGATGCTCGGTGGGAGTGCCGAGCGGCTCCCGGCTGGTGGCCAGCAGCCTGGACGACGATGTGTCCGTCATGAACCGGCCGGCGAACATTGTGGCGGCAGGTAACACATGTTCGCAATTGTCCAGAACGACCAGCATCTGCCGCGACCTCAAATAATCCATGACGGCAGTCGTGGCGTTGTCCGAATTGCCCCTGATGCCGAGCGCCGTGACCAGCGCGGTGCCGAACAGCATCGGATCGGAAATCGTCGCGAGGTCGACGAAGCACACGCCGTCGCGGCAGCTGGATGCGAAGACCCGGGCCGCTGCGGTGGCGACCGTCGTCTTGCCGACCCCGCCTGGCCCCGCCAGGGTGACATGCCTGGTTTCGATCAACGTCCGGGCAAGATCGGCGATTTCGGCCTCGCGGCCAACGATGTCGCGCAACAAAGGCGGCCTGGACACACAGGCCGGCTCCGTGCTGACAGGATCACCCTCGATCTCGCCGATGCTGGCTTGCACCTCCGCGATAAATTTGTAACCGCGCCGCGCCACCGTCGCGATGTAGGCGGGCTCAACCTGCGTGTCGCCGAGCGAGCGCCTCAGGCTCCACATATTGACCTTGAGATTGCTGTCGTGGAGGAAGGTGCCGGGCCAGGCGGCCTCCATCAGCTCATCCTTGCTGACGAGCTCGCCGGAGCGCTGCACCAGCGCCTGGAGCAACTCGAAGGCGCGGCCGCCCATTTTGACCGGCTGGCCATCGAAAAGAAGAAGCTGGCGGCGCGGCACCAACCGGAATGGCCCGAAGGAAAACGTCAGTTCCTCCCGACGTCGGCCGCTTTGCAATGTCTCAGTGGTCGTCCGCATTCTCACTGCCAACCGATGGCACAGTTCCGTAAACTATCATGCGTCACAACCCTGCTGAACAGGGCGATTTTGAAAAAGCACGATTGCAGCGAGCAAGATGTCGCGGAGTCGAAAGCACTGCTTTTGCTCCGGCGCTGCCGTCAACGGCGGATTTACCTGATTTAACCGGCTCGCTCCGCCCACGGGCCTATAGTCGTCGGGCCGGAGAAACGACGCGAGGCCAATCGGCTCGGCGTGGAGTCTCCACACTCAAGTCAGGAATCAGCACAATGTCCAAAGGAAAAGTCCTTGTGGCCGGGTCCAATGCCAACAGGATCGAGATCAGAGGCGGCGGCACCGGCCCGACCGGCCAGTATCTCAACGAACTCGTCGTGCCGGTGATGGCGCTGGTCGATGCCGGGTACGACATCGCCTTCGCGACGCCTGATGGCAGCAAGCCGCACATCGATCCCGCTTCCGACAAGGTCGTGCATTTCGACGATGAAAAGGCGTATCGCCGGGCGCGGGAGTTCTACGACACCAGCCCGGTCCTGAACAAGGTCTCGACCCTGCGCGCCCTGATCGACGGCGGGCTCGACCAATATGACGGGTTCTTCACGCCGGGCGGACAGGCGCCGGTGGTCGATCTCATGCAGGACGGCGATCTCGGCGAGATCCTGCGCTTCTTTCATGCGCAGGCGCGGCCGACGGCATTCCTCTGCCACGGTCCGATCGCATCCATGGCCGCCCTGCCGCGCGCGAAGGAGTTTCGTGCCGCACTGATCGCCGGCGATACTGCGGGAGCGGCCGAGCTCGGCCGTGGCTGGCAATATACCGGCTACAGAATGACGGTCTATTCACGCAGCGAGGAGAAGCCGATCGAGGAGCAGATCTTGCATGGTCAGCTCTATTTCGACATGCCCTCCGCACTGACGATCGCGGGCGCAGAGGTCAACACCGGTCCGGACTTCGCGCCCCATGTCGTCGAAGATCGCGAGATGATCACCGGCCAGAATCCGCGCTCCGACCATCCGCTGGCGAGTGCGCTGATTGCTGCGCTGGACCGCCGCCGCGTCAACACGAAAGCTTCGAACGTTCCGTCAGCCGAAAAGGTATCGCCATGAAACACCTGATAAAACACCTGATCCTTGGAGCACTCCTCGCCATGTCCGTCAGCCTTCCCTCCTCCGCGCAGACGCGCGCCGGCAAGCCCGTCTCGATCGTGCTGGTGCACGGGGCCTTCGTCGATGCCTCCGGCTGGAAGCCAGTCTATGACAAGCTGACCGGCGACGGCTACGAAGTGCTCCTCGTGCAAAATCCCACCATCACGCTCGATGGCGATGTCTTCGCGACCAAGCAGGTGATCGCCAGAGCCACCAAGCCGGTGCTGCTGGTCGGACACTCCTATGGCGGCGCTGTCATCACCGAGGCCGGAGTCGATCCCAAGGTCGCGGCCCTGGTTTACCTGGCGGCATACGCTCCTGACGCAGGCGAGTCCGCGTTCGATGTGGCCTCGAAACCCCACCCCGGCGAGTCAAGCGCGCCGCTGCTGCCACCACAAGACGGCTTCCTGCTCGTCGACCAAGCCAAGTTTCCGACCGCCTTTGCGGCGGATGTCGATCCTTCGCTGACGACCTTCATGGCTGCGGCGCAGGTGCCCTGGGGGCTTGCCGCGGTGCAGACCAAGATCACCGATCCGGCCTGGAAGCAGAAGCCGACTTATTTCATGCTGACGACGCAGGATCACATGATCCCGCCCAGCCTGCAGCGCGCAGGGGCCAAGAGGGCGGGCGCTCAGCTTCGCGAAATCCAGAGCAGTCACGCGGTGATGTTGTCGCATCCGGACGATGTGGTCGGCTTTATCGAGCAGGCCGCCGAGGCGATCAAATAGCGGGGTGTCGATGCGGCGCCGGGCGGTCGGCGCCGCATCGGCATGTCCTGGACCAGCGCAGCTGTCCGCTTACCGCACGCGCGCGCCGCTTTCGGCATCGAAAACGAACGTGCGTGACGGCGTCAGCGAGACACCGATGCGCTCGCCTTGCCTGCCGGCAAACTGCTTGGGGGCCTTCACGGCGATGAAGTCGCTTTCGACCTTGACCGTCACCAGCGTATGGTCGCCGATCAGCTCGTTGGCGTAGATCTCGCCCTTCAGATCGCCCTTGTCGGGCTCGACGATGGTGCAGTCCTCGGGGCGCACGCCGAGGACGGCCCTGGCGATCCTGCCTGACACCGGTGACGTCAGCCGGGCGCCGTGGCCCATGAAGGCTGTGCCGTCCAGAGCCCCATGGATGATATTCATCGGCGGCGAACCGATGAACTGCGCGACGAACAGATTGGCGGGATCGTTGTAGGTGTTCGCCGGCGTGTCGAGCTGCTGCAAGACGCCCTTTTCCAGGATCGCGACCCTGTGGGCCAGGGTCATGGCTTCGATCTGGTCGTGCGTCACATAGATCGTCGTGATGCCGAGCGACTGCTGCATGTGCTTCAGCTCGGCGCGCATGTGACCGCGAAGCTTGGCATCGAGATTTGAAAGCGGCTCATCCATCAGAAACACCGAGGGGCGGCGGATGATGGCGCGGGCAAGCGCGACCCGCTGACGCTGACCTCCGGATAGCTCACGGGGATAGCGATCGAGCAGGCTCTGGAGTTGAACCTGGGCGGCAGCCTCCTTGATCGCGGCGGCACGCTCGGCTTCGGGAACGCGGCGAACCTTGAGCGGAAAGCCGATATTCTCGGCCACGGTCTTGTGCGGGTAAAGCGCGTAGGATTGAAACACCATGGAGATGTCGCGGTATTTCGGCAAAATGTCGGTGACATCGCGGTCGCCGATCAAGACGCGACCGGCGCTGGCCGTCTCGAGCCCGGAGAGAATGCGCAGCGCAGTGGTCTTGCCCGAGCCGGACGCGCCGAGCAGCACCAGGAATTCGCCCGGCGCGACCTCCAGATCGAATTCCTCGAGCACCTTCACGCTCCCGAAAGATTTCCGCACCTTGTCGAAACGGACCGGGACTTGACGGACCGGGAATTGGCGAGCGGCGGCTGACATCGCTTTGTTCATCCGCTCATCCCTTGACCGCGCCAAGCAGGACGCCCTTGGCGATATAGCGTTGCAGCACGATGGCCATGATGATCACCGGAAGGATCATGATCATGATGATGGCGCACATCTCCCACCAGAGAATGCCCCGCTCGCCCGTGTTCTTGGCGGCAACCATGATCGGCATGGTCAGGGCCCGCGCGGTGGTGAGGAAGATCGCAAAGAGATACTCGTTCCAATTGAGGATCAGTGTCAGCAGGGTGGTTGCAGCGAGCCCCGGACGGGTCAAGGGCAACACGATGTCCCAAAAGATCTCGAAGCGTGACGAGCCGTCGAGTTGTGCCGATTCCTCCAGCTCAACGGGAAGATTGGCGAAAAAGTCGTGCATCAGCCAGACCACGATCGGCAGATTGGCGACCGCATAGACGATGATCAGCGCGAAGTGCGTGTCGATCATGCGGACCGACTGAAACATCATGTAGACGGGAATGATGACGACGATCGGCGGCAAGATGCGCTGGGATACGATCCAGAACAGGATGTCGTTGTTTCCGAGCGTGGTCTTGAAACGACGCCCCAGGCTGCGGGCCAGAAGGAAAAACAAGGCGAGGCCAGTGGCGCCTGAAATCGCCCAGTGAACGTCGAAATAATTGGACGCGACGATGGCTGACAGGGCCAGCAGCACGAACATCACGATATTCCCGAACTTCGGCTTGTAGCTGATGCGCGCCAGCGCGTAGGCGGCCATGGATCCGACCGCAATGCAAAGCGCAGTGGCGCCGAAACTGATCACAAAGGAATTGGTGTAGGCGAGGTAAACCTTGCAAATCTGCGGCTCCATCCTTTCGATCTTGATGACGGGCGAAACAACGAAGGCGAACAGATTGTTGAGCAGCAGGACAAGCTGGCGGCCGATCGAATAGGCATCGCAATAGGGGTCCGTTGCGAATTGCGCCGTCCAACCCTTCAGCGTCGGCTGGAAATCGACAAAGGGAATGAAGAACGGCCCGTTATTGACGGTCCAGGCATCCTTGAAGGCGGTAATGACCACCCAATAGATCGGAAACAGCACGAACAGCGACCAGAACAACAGGATGCCCCCGGCCACGAGGTTGGCCACAGGGGACATCTTGCCCACCGCAGGCGGCTCGAACAGCCGTTGCCTGAGGGACCGCTGCGGCTTGGACATCCTGTCAGTCGCCCCGCTCATGCCCGCGCCCTGCGCAACCGTTTGACGACCACATAGTTGAAGAACGAGGAGCAGACGACCACGGTCAATATCAGGAGAAGATATGCCACGGCGGCAGAATCACCCATGTTGTTGGAACGCCAGAGAAACAGCGAATGCAGCGTCATCGACTCGGTCGCGATCCCGGGCCCTCCCGCCGTCATGATGTTCGGCAGATCGACGATCTTGAACGCCTCGATCATGCGGATGAGCATGACGGTTGCCGCGACCGGAAGGATCTGCGGCCAGGTGATTTCGCGGAAGATCTGGAAGCTGGAGGCACCATCGACCTGAGCGGCCTCGACATGATCCTTGGGCACGTTCTCCAGTGCCGCCAGCAAGACGATGAAGATGAAGGGGATCCACTGCCAGGAGTCGCCCAGGATGACAAACCAGCGCGCGGCCCAGGCGTCGGTCGACCAGGCCCAATTCCCAAGACCGACCAATTGCCAGAACGGCTGGAACGGACCCTTGGTCACATCGAGAATCATCTTGAAGGCATAGCCGACCCCGAGGGGGGTGATCATGAGCGGGATGAAGAACAGCACCCGGAAGAAATTCTTGCCGCTCACGGGCTGCGAACACAGGAAGGCCAGCATCAGGCCGATGACGAACTGGATGGAGCAGCCGACGACGACATAGAACAAGGTATTGAGCAGCGTGCCCCATTGATTGCCTGACAGCAGCGTGGCGGCGAAGAGAAGCGCGATGAACATGGCCATGGCGGCGCTGATCAACCGCCCGGCGAGGCCAACCCAGCTGACGCCGCTGACGACAGCGCGATAGAGCCACCACAACAGAGCGCCGGCAATCAGGAGGCTGAAGACCCAGCCGGCGATGCTCATGGTCGTGAAGCGGCCGAGGAAGTGAACCTGCTGGTTGCCGGCAAACTGGGCCGCGAAGTTCTCGAACCAGACCGTCCGGAATTTGAGACCGGTGGCGGAGAACCTGACATGACTGATCGCGAAGACGATCGTGTAGAAGGTCGGGAAAATCGCAAAGAGCAGGACGAGTGTCACGGCTGGCGCGATGAAAAACGTTCTCGAATGGCGGTCAAACCATTCGCCCCAGCTTTCGCCCCGAGAGAGTCCAGCCGGGGAAATCCCCGGCTGGCTCGTAACTGTAACCTCAGACATCAGGCTCGCTCACTTCGCAGGACCGACAGCGAGCGCCATCTGCTTGATCTGCTCGTCGCGGCCGAAGTCCTTGGTGATTTTCTCCCAGCCGGCCTCGATGTTCTTCAAGGCCTCGTCTACCGTGATCTCGCCGGCCATATAGCGCGCCAGCTCCGTGTCGAGCACGACGCCGGTGTACTGCTGCGCACCGGGAATCTTGAGGTCCGACGCCATGTTGGGGTTGTTGAGGGCATTGTTGATGGCGCCCATGTAGTTCTTGGCGAGGCCCTCATCCATGCCCGATTTCACCCAAAGGTCCGTGCTCTTGAGCTGGCTGAGGCGGTAAGGGTTGAAGCCTGTCCAGCCCATGGTCACGTCGACGTTGGATTGCTCTTTCTGGCTGATGTACGACAGGAAGTCGTAGGCCGCCTGCTTGACCTTGGGATCCGACTTGGCGTTGACGGCGCCGCCCCAGCCGCCAAAGGCCGAGAACGGTGCATAGTTGACGCCGTCGATCGCATGGGGTGCAGACTCCTTGCTGACCGGAACAAGCTTGCCGGTCTTGCGGTCAAGAACTTCCTTCGAACCGACATTGGTGGCGTAGAGCTTGTTCTTGATCCCCTTTGCGTCGTCTTCGAGCTGGAGCGGACCCGGATCGCCCCATTCGATCAGAAGGCCGCAGCGGCCCGACTTGAACAACGCCCTTGTGTCGCCGATGTCCATGTTCAGCTCTTCCGGCGGTCCGTATTTGCTTGTCTCCTTGTAGAGCTCGAACGCCTTTTTCCAGCCCTCATTGTTGACCAGGGGCTTCATCGTGGCGTTGTCGAACTGGAAGCCCTGGGCCGTACCCTGGGTCTGAACGATCGTCGAAGCGATCGTCTGCACGGCGAAATAGCTCTGCGCGTTCCGTTTCTTGAAGATGCAGGAGCCGTAGCCGGGCTTGCCGTCACCGCTCATGTCCTGGCCGTTGATCGCCTTGGCAATGGCGAGATAGTCGTCCCAGGTCTTGGGCGGCTGCAGATTGTTCTTTTCCAGGATGTCCTTGCGATAATAGACCATCTGGAAGTCGCCATCGACCTGGATCACCATCGTATGCCCGCCGATCTTCTGGGCAAACTCGCGGAAATAGGGAGCGATGTCCTGGAGATCGATCTTGCTGTCCTTCGCAATGTAGGGATCGAGGTTTTCGAGGAGCCCTGCCGCCGCGAGCTCGACGCCCCAGCCGGCGGCGAAGACCGCAACATCAATGGAATTGGTTCCCGAGGACCAGTCTTGCTGAACCTTCGGGAAGATCTCGGCATAAGGCACTTCATTGACGATGATCTTGGCGCCCGTCAGCTTCTCGAACTCCTTGCCGCGCTGGGACACTGCGCCGGCGATGACAGGCCCCGGACGCGTCAGGATGTTGATCGTAACGCCGTCATACGGGCCGGCACTGGCGATGCCCGACCAGGCGCACAAGGCGACGGCCGACGCAGCAGCTGTCGCAAGCTTCCGAATCTCCATAGGTCCCTCCCGTGTACATTTTTATTGAAGTGGCGGGCCTGAGCCCGCACAACTCGCAGCCTACAGCATTTCGCCGCCCGGAAAAGCCGGAGCGTTGCGAATTTGCTTGATGGCGCGCCGTCCTTCCAGCCTGGACCCGGTGTGCAAGCGCAGCAAGACCGCGTGCTGGCATGGCCCATCAGCACCACGCCGGCCGCGAAATGGCCTTCCGCCGCGCCGCCCACCTCGGCCTACCGAGTTCGGCGATGGGTCATAAATGCGAAGACTTCAATCTGAGTTGGTCCGCCTTGCCACATGAAGCGAAGGTTGCCGATGCGCTCCACGACCTCGCTGATCGGCCAACTGCAGAATCTTCTCGTTTACGCGGTCGGGCTAAGCTAAGGTCGATTGCTATAATGGAAGCAACCGATGATTGTGCCGCGATTACGCCTGTTGGCCGCATTGCTATGCGTCGCCGGACTATGCTTTCAACCAGAAGAGATCGTGGCTCAGACGATGCCCTCGCCAGAAATCCAACGTCGTATCAATGATGTCGCCACGTGCCTCAAGACGAAGGTCGTGGAGAAGGACGATCCTCATGCGTGTCAAGCGCTCCACGACCGCATGGCCGCTTATCGAGTGCCCGGCGTCAGCATTGCCGTGATCCATAATGGCGCCATCGAATGGGCGCAGGGATTTGGCGTCGCACAAGTCGGAGGCGGCCCCGTCACGGCCGATACCCTGTTCCAGGCCGGCAGCATCAGCAAGCCGGTCGCGGCGATGGCTGCGCTTCATCTCGTCGAGCAAGGCAAGCTGGCGCTCGACTCGGACGTCAATCAGGCACTGACCTCGTGGAGGATTCCCGCAAGCGCGGCTGCGCCAGGAGCCGTGGTTACGCTACGTGAGTTGCTCAGTGACACCGCCGGGCTCACTGTGCACGGGTTTCCCGGCTACGCGGCAGGTGCTCCGATTCCCACGCTCGTCCAAGTCCTGGAAGGAGAGAAGCCAGCCAACACCGCCCCCGTTCGCCTGGAGGCTGCTCCGGGAAGCCGTTGGAAATACTCCGGCGGCGGCTACGCGCCGCTTGCCGGTGACTGTCCCGCTAAGCCTTGAAAAATTTCATGAATAGTTCGCGGGTTTGCAGGAGCCGTCCGCCACCGAGTTGAACCACCCTTTGTTCGGAAACTGAAGGATCGCCACCGAATCCAGTTTCGAAGGATCTACCGTATCTCGCCGAAAACCGATAGCGTTCCGACGAAAACTTAGGGTTGCGTTAAATTACTACCCTAATACTACATGCATATTTTGATTCTTGGAGGACAACGGTGTCCAAAGTAGTCGATTTCCCGCGCGTTCGAGGGTTTTCTGCATTTCATCCCGCTGTTCGTCGGCTTCATGGACTCACAAACGTATTGTCTGATCTGCATGAAGTAGATCTTCAGAGCCAAAGAGACATGCGTCGCGCTCTATGGATCCTCGATCTTACCAACAGGTGCGTTCAGATCATTCTGTCTGACTTCAAGGATGATCCGTGTATCCTTGCATTCACTCAGCAAGCGGAACACCTGATCGATGACATCGCCCGTGCCCGTCAGATGGTTGATCAACTGAGCTGAGCTTCGCGTGAAGCTACTCCAAGTAGGTTTCAGCCATGAAGCTTATTGCAACGCACGTATATCCGTATCTTGACGTTCAATCTTTAGATGAGCGTCAAGCGCGCGACACGTTATTTCGATGCGGCGAAAACTGCTTCCTGTCGCACATGACTCCGGGCGAAGGAGAGGAAGACCAATATTGTGGCTGGATAGCCGGGCGGCACTGCTCTGGATCAATCAGACGGTTGACGAATACGGATCAATTTGGGGACTGCTGTAGCGGTTAGACCGATGGTTGAGACACGTAATGCACCGCGTGTTCGCACGGCTATGCCGGCGCACATCGAGAGAGCTGGAAAGAAGATCACCTGCATGATCCGTGATATCTCGACTTCGGGTGCGGCGCTGCAATTCTTTGACGGGACCGACCGAATACCCGCCAGCTTCGATTTGATCATCCCAGAGCACGGTCTGAAGTTGTCCTGTCGGGTGGCCTGGCGCGCACCCTTCCGGATGGGTGTGATGTTTCTCTGAAGGTGATGCCAACCTCCACGTTTTGTAAGTCAGTATTGACAGAATTGGTACACGGCGTCGGTCACCGTTCGCGTAGAAACAACCCCTGCCAGCACAGATTTGAGAACGGCCAACAAGTCCGCTTCGGGGCAATCGCGAAAGGTTTAGCCCAGTTAAGTTAGGCCCGATCTAACCCTGATAGCCGACATATCCTCAGCCGTGGGATGCGGCAGCGAAGGGCCACAAGTGGGCGTCAGGTTGGGTGCGCGTCTGTCAAAACGTGTTTGGCACTACCGTCTGATCCGTCGTACAGTGTACTATCGTTGGATGGCGAGCCATGGTGCAGGAGCGGCCAGTCCGGGTAGAGCGGCGGTTGTCGGCGATATTGGCTGCTGACGTAGCTGATCACTACGCTCCTTGACGGCAGCGTCGCGCCCGCGATCTCCAAGCCGAACCCGCTTGCTGCGCCTCATCTTTCCATCGTTGTGCTGCCCTTCGCCAACCTCAGCGGCGATCCCCTGCAGGACTACTTCGTCGATGGAGTGACCGAGAGTTTGACCACCGACTTATCGCGCATCTCGGGTTCATTCGTGATCGGCCGACACAGTGCATTCACTTACAAGGGCAAGACGGTCGACCTAAAGAAGATCGGGCGCGAGTTGAACGTCCGGTACGTTCTCCAAGGTTCGGTCCAGCGAAGCAGCACCCGGCTTCGGGTGAACGTGCAGCTTGTCGATGCCGAAAGTGGCAATCACCTTTGGGCCGAACGGTTTGATAAGCCCGTCGCCGATCTGTTCAATATGCAGGACGAGATTATTGCGCGGCTCGCCGACGCGCTAGATGCTGAACTCATTGCAGCCGAGGCGCGGCGAGCCGAGCACTCTGTAAACCCCGACGTGATGGACCTTTATTTTCAAGGCAAACGCATGGACGGGGAGGTCGCAAGCACGAGGGGGCGGCCCGGCGCACGTTCACGCTAAAGAAGCCAGATGAGGGTGATGTGACGCACCTAATTGATCTGGTCCAATGGAAGCCGTAATGCGGCCGCGCGCTCCTCGCGATCCTTCTTGCGAAATTCGCTCTCTTGCCGCTCAAACCGCGCCATCTCACGGCTCGCGGCTTCCAATAAACGGCTGCGTCGATCTTCCTGCAATTGCGTATTTTCCGTCATGTCGCACTCCCATACTGGCGACGATGCCACAACAGACAAGGCCGTCACCCACGAGAAGCTCTGTGCCCTAACATTACGGATTTATGACGGCTGCACTGAAGAATACTTTTCCTGCCGCATGTGTGCCGCTTCACATCTTTTACGTAAAACGACGCTAGCCTCCAACTGAACGTGCTTTTACGGACGTCAGTATTTTTCAGCAGTTGCAGCTCTTGGGGCTTATAATGAGTCGTCGTGGGCGGATTTGCGACCGTATGGTCATCTTGAACCAACGGCTCTGGCTTCTCAACTATCAACTTGCAGAACTTCGGAATCTCCGCGCCCGGGTATTGGAGACTGTCGAGAGAAGCAGCCGCNTCCGGACAAAGGGCTATACGACTTTTCGCGAAAAAAGCAGTCATGTTGACCCTTATTCGAGTGCACGATCCGATGAACCTTTGCAGGATTTTCCCGACCCATAGTGAACAGCGTCACACAGGGCATCCGGGGCCGGGGCTAGGCTGAGTATGGAATTTGCATTGGGAATACCTCTAATTCAAAAGGGTGAGTCCCATGAAAAATCTGTTTCTAATGGTAACCGCCATTGCCGCCTTCGGTGCAACCAATCGCGCCGACGCTTGCGCATTACGCCTTCCAACTTTCGAACTTGCGGGCGTTCCGATCTCCCAGCATCAAGTAGCCGTGCTGGGCTCGGCCCAAGTGGAGGAGAGCACGGTTAGGCCGACGCTAATGTTGGACGGTATGCCGGCCTCTCCCCATCAGATCGCGGTTCTGACGCCACGTGCGAAAACACTGAAAATTGCTGAGGCTTCACTGGATCTCAGTCAACTCTCCGTTGGTCTGACGAGGTCTGGCTCGCAGAGAAGCGCTGGACAGGCGTTGTGTGCCTCTGAGTAATCTTCACAGCGTGAAGCAGAAAATCCTGCGCGTCGAAACGCCTTTCCGATTGTCAGGAAGCAGGACCAATTCACTCTTGATGGAAACTTTCGGAATTGATGACTGATTCAACTGATTCCAAGGAGCTTTTCCATGGATTATTTTAGTGAGGATTCCGCCCACATTACCAATGGTCTTTCGCTAAACGAACCTGCTGCAAGCACTCACGAAGACAGGATGACCCACAAGCGTTGGACTAAAGCCGTCCTGGGCTTCTATGCCTGCTTGTTCTTGGCTGGCGGGACGGCGATTGGTGTCCACCAGCGCATGACCACGTCAAGCGGCATAGAACAGCATGCCACCTTGCGCACCGACATTCGATCTAACCACTAACATCTGCCGCAGTTCACAAGTGAGGAGCCACTCGCCGCCATCTCGGCGCGCTTTATGGAGCGCCAAACTCGAAGGAGTTAGGTCATGGCAACCACCGAATATACTCACACCGCGTCGTCAGCGCAGGCGACACGAGACCACGACGGATGGATCACTGCTGGTTATGGCATTCTGGGAGTGATCGCGCTCGTTGCGCTCTACTTTGCGTCGGGCGGTCCGGGAAATGGCGAGGCTGCCCTTGCCATGATGGTGGCAATGCCTTGATATGAGGCGCTCGATGCGGGGGCTTCTCATTCTCTTTGTAGCTTTCTCGCTTATGTTGGCCGCACGAGGCCAGCATCAAACGAATTTCGTACCGCGCCCGACCGCGTCTATGCCACCAGTCAACATGCCCTAGCCAAGTCGGGTTGCAGGTTGCGCTGCCTGCGCGATTCGTACCGACGTTTCATGAAAGCAATTTTTGGCGGGAGGGCATCATGCCGGAGATACTGGAAGCAATCCTATGGTGCGCCGCGCTCGCGACATGGCTGATGATGTTCTTCGCATTCATCACGGCGGGTCTGAAGCCATTTGCAAAGAGTATTCGGCGATTGGCGGCAGTGGTCTTCCGGGTCAGGCTAAGGTAGTTTTTCGCCGAGCTGGCACGCCGACGATTGTTTCATAGCATTGGGCCGCGCCCGTACGGCAACAGCGACGAGAATTGGACAATTCCGGGCTGAAATGAAAGAGGCCGCCAACCGAGGCGGCCTCTTTGTTCGGGAGAGAAATTAGTGAGAAGCTAGCGGCGGCTAGAGACAGCAAGGTTATCGCGATCTCTCTTGGCATGTGGTTCTAACTGTACGCGGCCTCATAGGTCCTCCCGCCAATTAGCTTGCGCCTCCGGATCAGGTGATCGGGGGGTATTTACCAGCGATGATGCGCCCAGCCATAGTGATGACCGCGCCCTCTGCCCCATCCGTAGTGATGACCCCGGCCGCCATGATGGCCCCAGCCGTGTCCGCCGCCATGACCATGGCCGCCCTTAACTTCAATGACCGCGCTGTCCGAGAGCAGCGCACTCGGCGAAGCCATGGGCATCGCTGACGCTGTCAGGATCGAAGACAGAAGTAGAGCGCAGGCAGCAAACCCACCGAGCGATAGTCGGTTCATCTCGCATTTCCCTCCGAAGTGACGCCACACCGGCGACTTGAAGCCAATCCGAAAGGAAGTTTGAAGTTCCGGGTAAAAGTGGCAAATAATGCCGTCTAATGCGGCTCACTTCTTGTACAGCAGTATCCCCAATTGCCGAGCTTGGCGACCAACCGACCCGACTCGCCGGTCCAAGAGCCTGGCTGCTTCTGCCGCAGTTGCCTTGCTTTCAGTAACCGAACAAGCCGGTCCAACTCCCGATCGGTACCAGTCGGGAAGTTGCGGTTGCGGGCTGCTCAAGCTGTCCATAAACCCGAGCCTAGCAACAAGCGTTTAATCAAATACTAACCATGCTTAAGGATGCTCACGGTGGGGTGAGCGTCGGGCAAGTTCGCGTAGTTGGGCCATCAGCTCTGCCTTCAATTCTGGCAAGTTTCGGGGACTGATCCCATCCGAGAATATTTTTGCCAGCTCGCGACAGACGGCGCTGATTGCCAGATTTTCCTGATCGATGGTCATGCTTTTTGAACGCGCAGACCGAAGACTTGTTGGGCTGAGAGAGAGATAGGCCGTGGACCGCTTT
>NZ_LBIZ01000002.1:0-196 GCF_028128665.1 Bradyrhizobium sp. CCBAU 45384 | reverse complement strand
GCATATTTTCCGGCAAGGTGGCGGAAGCCGGTCCATTGGCTTGCCTTGGTCACTGTGATCGATCGATAAAGGTTGGCGGCACGCGCACGACAGCGCTCCTGCCTCATGCCTGCATCGCCGCGATCAACGCACCAGCACCCATGATGTTCATCACGCGCGTGAGATTGTAGGCGAGCACGTGCAGCGCCATCTCAGT
>NZ_LBIZ01000001.1:954-1110 GCF_028128665.1 Bradyrhizobium sp. CCBAU 45384 | reverse complement strand
ATACCCGTCGTAGGCATCGCATTGCAGGAAGCTTCCGCCAAAGCCGTCCAGGAACTGCTCCGCGAAGGCGCCGCTGCGACCGGGGGCATATCGGAACAACACGATCGGTGGACTTGGACCGCTGTGGCCACGGTCGTCTGACGCGATCGCCCAGAA
>NZ_LBIZ01000001.1:417-515 GCF_028128665.1 Bradyrhizobium sp. CCBAU 45384 | reverse complement strand
GCAGGCTCGATGATCCGTTCCACTCGCGGCAAATGGGCAGGCAGACAGCCGCGATTGCGATGGGAGCCTCGATCCGGATCGCTGCGCGATCGACCCTG
>NZ_LBIZ01000001.1:0-187 GCF_028128665.1 Bradyrhizobium sp. CCBAU 45384 | reverse complement strand
CTGGTCGTAGCTTCTCGGATTTCGAGCCGAACTTGTCGCGTCGCAATTCGCCGAGAATGACCTCCAGCCGACGCCGCGCTTCCTCCGATGCCGCCAGTGCCCCTTGATGCTCGCTCAAGGCCGCCTGCGTTTGCGCCAGAAGCGCCTTCAGGCGTTCGTTTTCGTCGCGCAGTGTCGCGATGCTCAT
>NZ_LBIZ01000009.1:0-125190 GCF_028128665.1 Bradyrhizobium sp. CCBAU 45384 | reverse complement strand
TCCGACACGTTCGCCGTCACCTGGTAGCTGCCATCCGGCAGCTGGGCATGCGCCAGGTCGGCAGCCGGTGCGGTGACCGACCACGCGTTGTTGCTCACCGTGCCGGTGTAGGTATGACCGTGCAGCACCACGCTGACGGTCTGGCCGTTCTCCACCCCCGTCGTGGTGCCGCCGATGGTCAGGTTCGAGGCGGATTCCGCCAAGTTGAGCCGGTCGTCGCCGGAGATCGTGCTGATCGCGATCGTCGGCGGCGTCTCGTCCACGATCAGGGTCTTGCTCGCCTGCGTCGCCGGGTTGCCGGCCTGATCCGACACGTTCGCCGTCACCTGGTAGCTGCCATCCGGCAGCTGGGCATGCGCCAGGTCGGCAGCCGGTGCGGTGACCGACCAGGCGTTGTTGCTCACCGTGCCGGTGTAGGTATGACCGTGCAGCACCACGCTGACGGTCTGGCCGTTCTCCACCCCCGTCGTGGTGCCGCTGATGGTCAGGTTGGAAGCGGATTCCGCCAGGTTGAGCCGGTCGTCGCCGGAGATCGTGTCGATCGTGATTGTCGGCGGCGTCTCGTCCACCGTCAGCGAATGCGTCGCCTGGGTCGCCGGGTTGCCGGCCTGATCCGACACGTTCGCCGTCACCTGGTAGCTGCCATCCGGCAGCTGGGCATGCGCCAGGTCGGCAGCCGGTGCGGTGACCGACCAGGCGTTGTTGCTCGCCGTGCCGGTGTAGGTGTGCCCGTGCAGCACCACGCTGACGGTCTGGCCGTTCTCCACCCCCGTCGTGGTGCCGCTGATCGTCAGGTTGGAAGCGGATTCCGCCAGGTTGAGCCGGTCGTCGCCGGAGATCGTGCTGATCGCGATCGTCGGCGGCGTCTCGTCCACCGTCAGCGTATGCGTCGCCTGGGTCGCCGGGTTGCCGGCCAGATCCGACACATTCGCCGTCACGCTGTAGCTGCCATCCGGCAGCTGGGCATGCGCCAGGTCGGCAGCCGGTGCGGTGACCGACCAGGCGTTGTTGCTCACCGTGCCGGTGTAGGTGTGCCCGTGCAGCACCACGCTGACGGTCTGGCCGTTCTCCACCCCCGTCGTGGTGCCGCTGATCGTCATGTTCGAGGCGGATTCCGCCAGGTTGAGACGATTGTCCCCAGAGATTGTGCTGATCGCAATTGTCGGTGGCGTCTCGTCCACGGTTACCGAATGTGAATCGGACGCCGCGGTGCTCGATCCAACCTTGACCGTCGCACTAAGCGTATAACTGCCGTCGGGCAGCAGGTTATGCGCGAGATCGTTGGCTGGAATGACAGCGGACCAGGTGCCGTTGGCCGCGACCGTTGCGGTATAGTTGTGGCCGTTCAGCGTAACGATGAGCTGAGCGTTGGGCGTGAAGTGGGTCACTGTGCCCGTTACGGTGACCCCCGCATTTGCATCGGCGAGATTGATCAGCCACGAATTCGATTGAGTGGGTTCGATTGGATTAATGTGGACCGTGAACGCGCTGGGCGGATCTACTGCGAGAAAATCGCTGGGATTGAGCGCGGTAACGCCGGCGACGTCAAACTTCAGATCTGCAACACCGTCGCCGTTCGTATCGGCGTAGACATAGGACCCGCCAGATCCGTCGGGGGTGTACCAGACGCCGTACCCGTTGGTGGACCCCATGGAGGTAGTGTTCGCCGGCTGCGCGCCGAACCAGCGAAATTCCGCAAGCCCCGCCGCGAACGCGGTCACGCCTCCCGCGCTCGAGACCGACTGGTCACTAAGCAACTGGCTAAAGTCGAGCTTGTCCGAGCCAACCTGGAAATTGGTGATCTGATCCCAGGTTTGGGCAAGTTGTCCGCCTGAATTGAGTTGGCCCGCCGCAGGAGAATCGGTTGCCCTGGCAAAGACGAAATAATCAGATCCGATGCCGCCCGTAAGAACGTCGGCTCCCGCTCCTCCTTGAATAATATTGTGAATAGCGGCATTACTAGCAATGCCTTGGATATTGTCCTTGCCTGTGCCGCCATCGATCGTGTCAGTGATCAGCTGAGCAGTGCTGGCGAACAAGCCAAGGTTATTGATTTGCGAAATAAAATTCGGGATTGCGCCAGTGAAGCCGCTGATCAACGCCAGCGGCGATCCGCTAACCGTTTGGCCGGTGATCGCATCCAACTGCCCAACAGGCGTGCCGTATTGGTCGGTCTGCTCAAGGAAAAAGCCGGTCGCAAGCGAACTCTGATAATAAACCGACGCCGCGCTGTTATACCCGATGGTGTAATAATTCGATCCGACCTGGAACGTCAGTAACAGCTGGCCAGCCTGAAACGCCTGTTGAATCGTGACGGTTTGCGTCGCATTCGTGCTCGTCGCCAGGAACGTCGAAATGTCGCTCCAATAGATATATTCGACACCGTTGGTGTCGTTGGTTTTGATCGCATCGAGAACGTTCAAATTATCAACCGTCGTGCCGTTGCCATTATCGAGCACGCCCTGATAGGCATGCATCGCACGATCGGTGACCGGCGATGGCGCCGCCGAATCCAAATGCCAGATGCCCCCTTTGCTGGCGTGCCCGACCTTACCGCTGGTCGCAGCCACGCGAGCGCCGCACGCCGCCGCAAGAGACGTCACAAGGTCGCCGGTCTGCGCCTCCTCACTGGCCACGTGACAAGCCCACAGAGCGATCTGTCCGTCAGGCGCTAACGTTAATCCGATTTGAGCGAGGTCGCGTCCACTCGCTTGCACGCCTTCCTTCGTCAGTGTGCCGCCTGTGAAGCTGACTTCGCCCGGTTTTCCGTGCGCAATAATATGGATCGCTTGCAATCCTCCCCTGCCCTTCAGGACGCGCGCCATCTGGCCGAGTGCGGGCTCCTCGTTGGAGAGCACGATCGCATCGACATCCGGCCGCATACCGGCAAGCAGCATCTCGAGGTCATCAACACCACGGTCGATGAAGGCGATCTCGCGCTTGCAGCGCCCCGCCATGAGCGAGCTCCCTATTGCACATGCGCCTCCCAAATCATTGGCAAACACGTTGCGAATGAGGCTGTTGCCAGCGTCCGCGGTAAAGGAGAATGTGTCGTTATTGGCTTGCGGAGCTTTCCCGAACGAAACTGTGCTGCCACCGCCCGTCGCCTGCGTTGCCATAACTAAAATCCTCCCGCTATTACATTGTCCGCGTTCACGGATCGGAACAAATCGCAAATTGCGCAGTGACGGTCGGCCACCGCGTCGCCCCTATTCCGAAAGAAGGTGACGTGTGATTGAGGGGTGCTCGCAGCTTCGAAAACGGGCAAAGAAAGCATGCGAAACTCAATCTACGGTAGAGATAGTGGCACTTGGAGCAGGCATCATCTCGGCCGGCGAATGTGCTGGCGCCGTCCCGGCTGGACAGAAGCGAGCGCCGGTGTTGAGCGTCGGGCCGTGCACGAGGGCTCGCAAGTCGTTCGCTACGACTCGCTGGATCGAAGGATCACAATTGGACAAAGGAGAATACGAGATGGCCGCGGAACGCGCTTCGACTTGAGACCAGTCGAATGTTGGCTCGGACTGCCACATAAAATGCACGCAACTCATTTACGTTCCTCGTCTGCCAGTGCAGAGCAAGGAGGTTCTGCAGGATCAATTCACGCAAAGCACGAGCGCTCGGACGGACGAACCACGTCGCCTCCGCCCACAAGCAACTATCGCCTGTCTGCTAAGCTATGCGAAAAAGATCCTAGGCCCCCCTGCCGCTCGTGTCCGGCTCGCGGTCGGGACACGCACTCATGGTTCTTGTCATCAAATACTTTCGCCTCTTCGGCTCTGAGGACTGACGCAGCGATGAGGAGCGGTCATATCCCGCGGCCTGGAGCGAATTAAATCTGCCTTAGATTTCCATCTCCGTCCATTTAATTTTAAATGTCAACTGATTTAAGAATTAACGCCACTAAATCCACTAAAAAGAGACGCCGACGTCCAGTGAAGAGACGTCTCGCGGAAAGAAGGATCGAAAATTTTTCATTGGGCCCGTGCTTTTACGGGATTTATTGATGCGCGAGCGCCACGTGGACCATGTCGGCAGGCCGGAGAAACGCGTCCGCTAAAGCCCGATCCGGCTCCGGGCGAGGCTATTTCTAATTTAATCCTTCAAAATAATTCTGCCGCTTGAGCGCCAGCGGTATCATGGACGCCGAAACCTGAATGTCGGCCCGCCGATGCAGGGGGCGTACGTTGCGCGCGGAGCGACCTGCAGCGAGTCGCTCACCCCACGTCGCACGCTCGAAAGAACCCGCCACGATCGTGGACAGTGGCCGCAGAACCTAGGTCTCCAGCTCGACGTCCTGCCGAAGCTTGTCGACAATATCGGGTAAGGCCTCGCGCAGGCGTGCCGCGCTCCGGAGAGTGGTCGAGAACGGCGCGAACCTGATCATGGCGTTCCAATTGCGATATCCATAGATTGTGATCGAGACGCCGGAGCTCGGAAAGCCATCCATTTGCGCAGCTCACCAAGGACGAGGTCACCGATCGCCACACCGGGCAATCGCGCTCGTTTTTCGTCGGGGCCGCCGACAGACGCGCGCCTGTTCGGCTTGAGTGACGGCGCTGCCGGGACCGTTGGCTTCTGTGAAAGCGCCTGCATCTCGGGGAGCGGAGCCGGAATTGCCGGCGCGGTCGTCGGCGCTCGCGGGGTGAGCGCTGACGCTATAATGACGGGCTATGGCTCGCTCTCCGGCGCACTGCGCCCTGAGTGCGGCGAGAAGAGTCCTCATTGGCATTTCTGACATTGCGATGTTCGCGCACGACAGCTTCGCATCCCCTGTGCTGTCCCGCGTATATAATGATGGAAGCTGCTCGCCGCTTTCGCGCAATGGCGTTGCTTTGTCGACAGACTGCCGCACTGCAACCTGAGAGAAGCTGGAAACTGCTTGCAGAGGCAGAGTACTGGGAGCATCTGGCGGCTGCGGCTTTAGCTCATTGAGCTTCGGTCGAACGTTCTTTGTCTCTCGCTTTTCGTCGACTTCTTACTTCAAGTCGTTTTCTGAGGGATGCGATGCCGAGTACGCGTCGGATATTTTCGAGTGCCGTTCTGAGCGAACGGCACCAGGCGCTGCTGGAGGAGCTTCGAGCGGTGGAGAAGCTTCGAAGGAAGCTCCGGCATGTAGGAGCAAAAACAATCGGCAGACGACGGCGTATCAAAGCGAGCGACAGAGCAAGAGCCGTTTAGAGACCGGTCGGGTTCCGGAGACCCGCTCACTCGCCAATTCGATGAACGGATTGCCTACGTTCCACGCCTCTACCACGACTTTGAAAGAGGACTGGACGCCCCGCAGTGGCGAGCCTCGGCGATGGCGTTTCGCCGCGAATGTCTCCAACCAGCTCGGCCCTCACAACGCTTGAACCAACTCGGCGGCGGGACTTGCTGCCTATTCAGGATCGCGCGTTAGCTCCGACCTTCATTCGACGTTGCACTTCGGAACACCGCAACGAGCCGAGCGCCTTCCCAAAGCTCAACGTCGTGCTCGTCATGCATTTGCTCGGCGCGGCGCCTCGCCGTCTGCTCGTCAATGCAGTCGAGCTTTGCAGCGCAGATCACTTGCCGGCTGCCGTCCACCACGAACACCTTGTACCGCATGATGCAGTCCGATCCGAAGACGAACGTCATCGTACTCGAATGTAGGCCTAAAGAAGTGCCAAACTGAGCGAGGACGCACGGAACCTTTGTACGTGTGGCAGTTCGGCTATACCTGCTTGTTCAATCCCTCAGTTGCGCGACGGCAAGTATCTTGTAGGTCGCTATACCTCAGTGGCGCAATCTCACTGCGTGCCGAAGCGTGCGGCTCGAGCTTAAGAGAGAGATGCCACCAAGCGTCATCAGCAGCACACCGAACCAGGCCGTCCAGCTGCGCGCTTCGCCGTGCGTGTCTGCAATGCGCGCGCCCAGCGGCATAGCTTGAGGTGGGTCGGCGGGCGCTGCGGCGAGAAGCTGCCCACCGTCGACTCGGCCCGGTGTGGAGTGCTCGGGCGTAATTTGGTTGCCGGGGATATCTGATGGGGGCCGCCGACATCAGGGTAGCACCCATGCCACGATCGGAAGCGGCATCTGCTAGCTGCATTTCGGGTACAGGCGTCTGAGATCGCTCCGGCGATGCGGAGCGCAGCAACTCTGCGCGCGCATCAACGACAGCGGTCTGCCCGGTCTGCGTGGTCCCGTTTTCCTCCAGACTGGCGCTACGGTCTTTAGCCACGCGAGCCCGAATGGGCTTCTTCACCGTCGCGATTCCCTCGGCCAGGAACCAGCATTTGCGCCGACCGTCCATTCGGTAGACCCAATGCTGTCCGCGGCATGCATTCGGCTTGTGGCGGAGAGGTTACCGTGGGTTGGGATGTACCCGCATTGAAGAAATCGGCTAACGGATTGGAAGACGCAGGCGCTGCCGAAAAACCTCCGACAAGGACCACACTGGCGAAGTACAATCGCAATTGAGAGGACATCGAAAACTCCTGGGTGCGCCCCAATCCCGCCTAAGCCTTAGCGGCGACAACGGCCCCATGCGGCTTAAATCGGGCAACGCGATGAATTAATTGCACTCTGGGCCACCTAATTAATATAACGGCCCAGCACTCCGAGGGGATGCAACACGAGGCAGTGCGATCCCTTCGTCGATCCATCTGAGTTTCGCCAGGCCTCGCTCCAGCCCACGATCCGCGCCGCGACCGACCGATCGATACCATCGTTGCTCTCGTTCCCGAACGCCAAAGCGCAACTGGCCGACGGAGAGTTCGTGGTTTCTACGATACGTGGACGGCCTGCGCAGCGAATTAAATATTGCGCCACGACATTGCCACTATCGCGCCTTTCTCCCTGCCACCTCTAAGATTTAAATGCGGATTGCATGATCAATATTTAACTGACGTCTTGTCTGCTCCTGGATTACCGACTTGCTGCCTGGGCCTTCTGCCCAAGATTCGGATGGGGCCATGAACACCGCGTATTTTAATTCGCTCTCTGTTGACGAACTCTGGACACTTCACCAAGAGGTCGCCGCCCAACTCACTCAGAAAATGTTGGAGCAAAAAGCACATTTGGAGGAAAGGCTCCGCAGGATTGGACTGGCCAACGAGGCCACACGGCTCGATCGTAAGCGCCGGCGTCCATACCCGCCCGTCCGCCCCAAATATCGCAATCCGAAGAACCCAGCGGAGACATGGACGGGTCGCGGCAGGCAGCCACGATGGCTGCGGCCGCAGCTTCGAGGCGGCCGAGATTTTGACGATTTCCTGATCGATCAGGCTTAAACGCGGGTCATAAACATGCGTGGAGGCACCGCCATAGCGAGCGCCGTTGCGATCTAGCTGCTGGTCTCGCTGAACTCGCTCGAGGGCCCGCGGCACAGTGAAGATCAACGAGAATCTCAAGCGCGCGATGGCCCGCGTCTAGTCGTGATACCCCCTGAAGCGCCGCCTAACCATATTCCACGTTCGAAGGACTGGAAGAACGAAGACGCCCAAAAGAGCTCTGATTGCAACCGGCGTCATCTTGCGCTGCAGGAAAGGTGGGTCGTGATCGTCCGAGCGACCGCCCTCGCGTTGATCGTCACCGGAGTTGGAATTCCTGCGCGCCGAGTAGGTACCTGCCGCCCCTCTTCGCGCCGGCTGGCCGCTATGCCAGCTCGTGGCATCCACCTGACCTTCAGAGGGTTCGCCGCCCTTTGGCGCCTGAAACAATCGTTGGCGCTCGAACGCTAGCGCCGGAAGCAAAACATCGTAGACGAATGGGTGAAGATATAGAAACGAGAGAAAAGCCGAAGAGCAAGCTGGCCGTGTCCAATCCAACTAAAAAACGTCGCCCGAGACGCGCTGTGCTCTATCGAAGAATTTAAAACAAGCCCCTTGCGGGCTAATCTCTTAAGGGTGGTGGGCGCACCAGGGCTCGAACCCGGGACCCGCTGATTAACAGGGGCGTGATCTGCCAGCAAAATCAACGTCCATTCTGACAACTGAATCCTCAGACTTGCGTTGACCTTCCAATGGATTCTTCCTTTATCGGAATGATGGTGCGTGCCCCTTCCTCGGCGCCCAGAAGCCCACCTGCTGAACGGAGATGTGGTTGCCGCCCGTATCGCTGGTTCATCCGAACTGTGCACGATAGCGACCTCAGGCCGCCACTGGCGTTCGTCCGCGCTCGAACACGAAATCGCGATACCCCGCTTGCGCGGCGGCGGCACAATACTCCCTGTACTTCGGAAATCCACCCGTGAAAAGCGTAAGCCCGAGCGGCTTGTCCTTGACGTTGGCGCCGAGATACCAGGTCTTCGCCTTGTTCAGCAGCGAGCGCTGCGCGAGCCGCGCGACGAGCTCCATCCAGCCGTCTTCCGCCGCCTTGGTCGGCTCGACGGTCGCAAGGCCCCGATCGGCCATGTGCGTGATCAGGTTCGCGATCCAGTCGACGTCGTTCTCGCTGATCCTGACGATGTTGGCGAGCGCCGCCGGCCCGTTCGGCCCGGTGGTCATGAACAGGTTCGGGAAACCTTCCATCATCAGGCCGAGATACGACTTCGCCCCGTGCTTCCATTTGTCGTTCACCTTGCCACCATGACGGCCGACAACGTCGAAGGCCGTCAGCGCACCGGTGAGCCCATCATAGCCGGTCGCGAGGATCAGCATGTCGAGCTCGGTTTCTCCGGCCTCCGTCCGCACACCCTTCTCGGTGACTTCGAGGATCGGTTCGGTGACGCAGTCCATCAGATGGACATTGGGCAGATTGAACGTCTCGTAATATTCGGTGTCGAGACACGGCCGCCGCGCGAAGATGGGATAGCCGTGGGGTTTGAGCTTTTCGGCGGTGACGGGGTCCTTGACGACCTCGCTGACCTTGCCACGCACGAATTCGGCGACATGCTCATTGGCCTCCTCGTTGCTCAGAAGATCCGTGAAGGTCCCGAGCATCGCAAGGCCGCCGGCCTTCCAGGCGTCTTCCATGAGTTCGCGACGCCGTACCGGCGTCACGCTGAAGAACGCGCGCGTGGTCCACGGACGCACGCCGCCATTCGGGCTGTTACGGGCGGCCTCGCGGATCCCGGCGTAGTTGCGCTTGACCTCGGCTACGTAGTCCGGCTCCAGCGTCTGATTGCGCATGGGCATGGTGAAGCTTGGCGTGCGTTGGAAGACGAAGAGCTCGCCGGCCTTCCGGCCGACCTCCTGGACGATCTGGATGCCGGTCGACCCCGTGCCGATCACCCCGACGCGCTTGCCGGCGAAGCTGACCGGACGGTGCGGCCACTTGCCGGCGCGCAGCAACTCGCCCTTGTAGCGCGCGATACCCGGAATCTGGGGATCCATGGGGATCGACAACGGGCCCGTCGCCATCACGCAGTAAGTCGCCTCGACGGTCTCACCGCGATCGGTCGTCACCTTCCACAGCTTGCGCGTCTCGTCCCAGATGGCGCTGATGACGCGGGTGTTGAACTGATAGTGCTTGCGTAGGTCGAGCCGGTCAGCCACGAAGTTGAAATAGGCGAGAAGCTCCGGTTGTGACGCGAACTCCTCCGACCAGGTCCACTCCTGTTCGATCTCGGGACAGAACGAATAGCTGTAGTCGATACTCGGAAGGTCTACGCGCGCCCCGGGGTAGCGATTCCAGTACCACACCCCGCCGACATCGCCGCCCGCCTCGAATGCCGCGAGCTTGAGGCCCATCTCCCGGAATTTGTACACGGCGTACAAGCCGCCGAAGCCGGCGCCCACGACGACGACGTCCAGGCGTTGTGCGCCCACCTCACTGCTGCTCATCTCGGCATTTCCTCGCTTGCGCTATTGGTTCGATTGACGCGGCGATCGCGCTGACGTTGAAAACCATCTCATGAGTTCTGCGGCCCCACCACGGCTTTGAGGCCACGCAGGGTGAGTTTCACATCCATGAAAGACCCGGGCCTGCCCCGCCGTCTTCAACCGCTCGCGGTGCTCGCATCGCCGGCATCGCCGAACGAGGTCCAGCCGCCGTCGACATAGAGGATCGAGCCGTTGACGTAGGACGCTTCCGGCGAGGCCAGGAAATAAGCCGCGTTTGCGATCTCCGCCGGCTCGCCGAAGCGGCCGAGCGGAACGCGGCGGCGGATCCGCGCGCTGTCGATGCGCCCCGATTCCTGAAGCGCAGCCACGCCCGGCGTGCGGACATAGCCTGGCGCAATGGTGGCGGTGCGCACGCCGGCAGGGCCGAGCTCAGCCGCCATGCACCGCGTCAGAATGTCGATGGCGGCCTTCGACGCGCCGTAGGCGTGGCGCGGCGCGAAAGGCAGGAATGTGTTGATCGATCCGAGATTGAGAATAACGCCGCCGCTCCCCATCAGCTTGATTGCCTCTCGCGCGCAGAGAAAGGCGCCCACGAGATTGACCTCCAAGACCTTGTCGAGCTCCGCTGCGGACTGCGCGAGCGCCGGCACGAAACCGTCGGCCACCGCGGCATCGTTGACCAGCACGTCGACGCGACCGAAGCGCTGCCGGATCGTGGCAAACACCGCCAGCACCTCCTGTTCGGAGGAGACGTCCAAGACGAAGGCCATGTGTTTCGTGCCGAGCGCGCGCACGAGCTCGGCAGCGCGATCGCCATCCTTGTCGGCGACGACCACGGTATCGCCGGCGGACGCAAATCGTTGGACGATCGCCGCCCCGATGCCGTTGGCGCCGCCGGTCACGGCCACGATACGCTCCTTCAGCGCCGGCTCGCGCTTTTTCAGTTCGGCGTCCGGCGCCCCCATGACCGGAGGATGCGCGTCGCCGGGCTGATTGAAGGATTGCCAGCCGCCGTCGACGGCAAGGACTGCGCCCGTGACATACCCTGCGTCCGGCGAAGCGAGGAAGCGCGCCGCTGCGGCGATCTCGTCCGGGCGTCCCATGCGCCCCAGTGGAACGCGCCGTCGGACCAGTTCGAGGTTCGCCTTGCCGGAGCGCTCCAACTCCGCAACCATGGGCGTGCGGACATAGCCGGGCGCCACCGCCACGACGCGAATGCCATGTTTTGCCCATTCGCAAGCGAGCGACCGCGTCGCCGAAATCAACCCCGCCTTGGACGCCGCATAGGCGTTGCGCTTGGGATTGCCGAGAACGCCGGCCAGCGACGCGATGTTCACGATCACGCCGCCCTGCCCCATCATGCGCCTCGCCGCCTCGCGCGCCAGCACGAAGGGGCCGCGCAGGTTGACGCTCAACGCCTTGCGAAACGAGGCGACGTCCGTGTCTGTCGTCGCCGCCATGGTCGGCCCGAGCGCGGCGTTGTTGACGAGAACGTCAATCCGTCCAAACCGCCGCTCGATCGCGGCGACGAGCTCCACAACCTCGTCTTCAGAAGCCACGTCGCAATAGAACGCCGCATGCTCGCCGCCGAGCGCAACCGTGATATCGCCGACGTCGGTGCCAGGCAGATCGACGGCCGCAATGACATCACCGTCCCGATGGAAAGCCTCGAGCAGCGCCCGGCCGACGCCACCGGCCGCTCCGGTGACGATGACAACGCGCCTTGCCTTTTCCATCGCCCACTTCCTTCGATGCGTTTACCTACATGCGCAGAGCGCGCGCATCGGCCAGAACTTCATAGATGGGATCCTCGGGGTGCCGCGTTCCGATCGGCGTCCGCGGGCCAAAACGCACCTCCTCGCCCTCGGTCGGCACGGCCTGCTCTTCCACCCAGTCAAACGTCACGATGCGCCGCGCGACCCGCCATTCCCCGCCGCGCTTCTCGAACAGGTCGCAGTAGCGCCCGGCCATCACGTACTGCCGTACGACGCCGTCCTTGCCGTGACCGCGCTGCATGGCGAGGAAGTAGGTCTCAACAACGGCTCGCGTCGGGCCGACGAATTCGATCAGAAGGTTGCCGACCTGATGGACGTTGCGCGCGCCGCTCTTGAAGATCTCGCGGGCCCAAAGGAAGAAGCCCTCCACCGGCCCGGAATAGATGCCATGCTGATCGGTGGCGTCGGGCCAATAGGTGCCGCGCAGCGTGGCCTCATCGGCCCGGTCGACTCCGCGGCAATAGCGATAGATGCAATCGCGGATCGCCTCGCGGTCCAGGAGTTCGGTGAGCTTCGCTGTATCGATCGTCATATATCTCTTCCCCCAACCAGAATCGCCATGCTCAAGACCCGGATCTGCACGGGACCAGCAGCGCATCGAGCGGCATGACGCCCTCGCCGCGCGGCATTGCCAGAACCGGGTTGAGATCGATGCTCTCGATCAGCTCGGCATTGTCGGCTGCGAATTGCGACAGCCGCGACAGCATCTCCCCCAGTGCATCGATATCGGTGGGCGGCGCACCGCGAACGCCCTCCAGCAGCGCAAACCCACGGATCTCGTGGATCATTCGCTGCGCCTCGGCAACGTCGAATGGCGCTGCGCGGAACGTCACATCCTTGAGCACCTCGACGAAAACGCCGCCGAGCCCGAACATGACCACAGGACCAAAGGTCGGATCGCGCACCACACCGGCGATGGTCTCCACCCCGCTCTTGATCATCGGTGAGGCGATGACGCCGTCAATCCGCGCGTCCGGCCGCTTGTCGCGCGCGCGGGCCAGAATGGTTCGCGCGGCATCGCGGGCCTCCGCCTCATTCCGCACTCCGACGATGACGCCGCCGATCTCGGTCTTGTGCGCGATGTCAGGGGAGCAGATCTTGACCACCACCGGAAAGCCGATCGCTGCCGCGGCGGCGCCGGCGTCCTCGTCGGGCCGCACCAGCGCTTCCTTCGGAAACGCAATGCCGGCCGCCGCGCGCAACAGCGATTTCGCCTCGTGCTCGCTGAGCGCGCCGTCCGGTGGCGCGATGCGCATCGCGGCCGGCGAGGCCGGGCGCGTCGCTTTCGCCGCATCGAAGCTGCGGCGAAACCAGACCAGTGCCGCCAGCGCGTTCACCAGCGCCGAGCCATCCTCGAAGACCAGGAAACCGTCGTTCTCGTAGGCGCGAACGATCTCCGCCGGCGCCGACATGGACAGCGCCAGGACCCGGCCTTCATGTCCGGCTGTTGCGGTCCGCAGCGTCTGGCGCAGCTTGGCCGAGAAGGTGGGGCTGGCCGGTCCGCTGCCGAAAATGCCGGCGAAGAGGTGATAGCCGCCCTTCTCGAGCATCGCGGCGATATAGCTCGTCATCAGCGGCAGGTCGGTAAGCGCCTGCGCCGTCGCATCCACGGGATTGCGGGGCGATGCGTAAGGAAGCATCGCCTTCAATTCCTCCTGCGCCGCCTCAGGCATCGGTGCGACGTCGAGCCCGCACGCCGAGGCGTCATCGGCCATCTGAATGCCGAAGCCGCCCGACAGCGTGAAGATGCCGAACCTGTTGCCCGCGGGATAAAGCCCCCGCGCGCAGGCATAGGCCACGTCGAGGTGCTCGGCGGTGGTCCGCGCCCGATAGGCGCCATACTGCCGCAGCACCGCGTCGAACACGGCGTCCGATCCCGCCAGCGCCGCGGTGTGCGAACTCACAGCCTGCGCGCCGACATCGGAGCGGCCGACCTTCAGGAAGACGATGGCCTTTTCCCGTGCGCGCGCGACCTCCAGCGCCTCGACGAATGTGTCGCGATCGCGAATGCCCTCCGCATAGGCCATTACGACCTTGACATCCGCCTGATCAATGACCCAGCGCAGCGCTGCGGCGACATCGATGTCGCACTCATTTCCCGTCGTGATCCACTGCCCGATGCCAAGGCCGCGCTGGCGCGCCAAGTGGGCGATATGCGAGCCGTAGGCCCCGCTCTGCGACACGACCGCGACCGGACCGGGCTCGACGAACGCGGCGTCGAGGATCGCCGAGAATGTGCCGTAATAGCCGATGCCGGCGTTGAACAATCCGAGGCAGTTCGGGCCGAGAACACGCATGCCGCTCTGGCGAGCGATGCCGGCGATCTCATCCTGCGCAAGGCGCCCCTGCTCGCTTGCCTCGGCAAAACCCGCTGAAAACACCACCGCTGCGTTGACGCCGCGATCCGCGCAGTCCCTCAGCGCCTGGACCGTGCCTTGCGCCGGCACCGCGAGGATGGCGACATCAGGCACCTCTGGCAGCGCCGCGACGGAGCTGTAGGACCTGATGCCCTGGACGGTATCCCGCTTCGGGTTGACCGGATAGACGGCGCCCTTGAAGCCGCCCTCGCGCAAGTACCTCAACGGGCGTCCGCCGATGCGCGCGACATCGTCCGAGGCACCGATCAGGGCGACGGACCGCGGCTTGAAGAGCGGATCGAGCGAGGCTGGGGGCTGACGCATCAAGACGTGGTCCTGGTTGGGAAAGAGTTCGGCTGAACCCGGAATTGCGCTTCCGGCAGACCGGTAACGCCGAGGCCCTCGATCGCGAACAGAAAGCCGCCGTCCGGGTGCCGCGAAACCGCGCGTCCCGATCCTGAATCCTTGATCGAGGTGACATAGAGCGTCGATAGATCCGGACCGCCGAAAGCGACCGATGAGGGCAAGTCGGTCGGCGCGTCGATCAGACGATCAAGCGTACCTTCCGGAGTAAACCGCGCGATCTTGCCCACCTGCACCAGCGCGACCCAAAGGCAGCCGTCGCAATCGACGGTCGCGCCGTCCGGCCCGGAATGATATGGCGCGGTGTCGATGACCATCCGGGGTTCTCGATCGGGCTTATCACCGGGCCCATAGCGATAGGCGCGGATTGCGCGGTCGAGACTGTCGGCAAAATACATCGTGCGGCCGTCGGGGCTGAAGCAAAGCGCATTCGAAATGCGAATGCCATCGGCAAGCACCGTATGCGCACCGGCAGCGTCAATGCGAAAGAGCTGCCCCAACGGCTCCGCATATACGCCCATGGTGCCGCAGAGAAACCGTCCCCAACGATCCACCTTGCCGTCATTGAAGCGCACACGGACATCGCGAGGCTCGGGCAAGAACAGCGATGTCAGTGAGCCGGAGCCGAGATCGAGCTGGTAGATGCCGTCCACGAGCGCGACGATCAGCGCATCGCCTTGGACAAGCGCGACAGAGCCGACCATGGACGGGACATCCCAATGCCGCGTGTCACCCCTCGCTGGCTCATAGGCATGCACGCGACGCGCGACGCCATCGACCCAATACAGCCGTTGCCGCTCGGCATCCCAGAGCGGGCTTTCACCCAACTGGGCGGCTGTCGCCGATATCCGGCTCACTTCCAGCGCCATCAAGCAGTTCCGCTTATACTCGCTTGGTTTCACTGGGTCTTGAGCAGATCGCAGGTGCTCTCCGAGGCTGGGCGCCAGGCGTCCTCGGCCGGAATGGTCGACGTGATCTCGTAGTAGTCATAAGGATATTTCGACTCCGCCGGCGCCTTGATGCGCGCTGCATAGAGCGGCCGCATCACCTGGCCGTCAGCACGGATGCTGACATTCTTCATCTCGAAATCGTTGATGGGCGTCGTCTTCATCTGCCGCACCACCGCTTCGCCTTCGTCGGTCTGCGTCGCGGCGACCGCCTTGAGATAGTGCGTGACCGCGCTGTAGGTGCTCGCCTGCGCCTCGTTCGGGACGCGGTCTTTGAATTCCGCCTGAAATCGCTTCGCAAAGGCGCGCGTCTCGTCCGTCATGTCCCAGTAGAAGGGCGTCGTCAGGCGCACGTTCTGCAGCGGCTGCAGGCCGATACTATGCGTCTGATTGAGCAAGAGACCCAGCGGGGCAAGCTGCTGCTTCTGCGTCAACCCGAATTCCTGTGCCTGCTTCATGGCATTGGCGAAGTCTGATCCCGAATTGGCGAGCGCAATGACCTTTGCATCACTCGCCTGTGCCGTCAGCAGGAACGAGGAGAAATCCGAGGAATTGAGCGGGTGCAGCACGGAGCCGACCACCTTGCCGCCATCGGCCTTGATGAAGTTCGTCGTATCGGCCTGCCAGGCCTTGCCGAACGAATAGTCGACGGTGACGAAGAACCAGGTGTCGAGCCCTCGTGCGAGCAGCGATTTTACCGTCGCCTTGGGCAACGCATAGGTGTCCATCGTCCATTGCGTCGTCATCGGTGAGCATTTTTCGTTCGTGAACATTGAGGCCGCGGTTCCCGCCAGGAGATACGGCTTCTTCCGGTTCTTCATGATGTCCTGCACGCCCAGCGCGATCGAGGACGCCGAACAGCCGACAATCGCGTCCACGCTCTCGTTGTCCAGCCAGCGCAAGGCAATGGCCATCCCGATATCCGGCTTGTTCTGATCGTCGGCCACAACGAGCTCGATCTTCTTGCCGTTGATGGCGCCGCCAAAGTCGCTGATCGCGAGACGTGCGGCGACGACCGAACCCGGCCCGCAATTATCCGAATAAGGACCGGCCTGGTCGTTCATGATGCCGATCTTGATGACGTCCCCGGAAATCCCCTGCGCGCGGACCGGCGTTGCAGGGTACGAAATTGCGCTCAACAAGATCGCCACAGCGGCGATATAGCTAACCGAGAGTCTCATATGCTCCTCCTTACGGTCCGCGGCTCTTCTTGTTGTGGTGGGCCGCCAATGAACGATTGATGCGCACTCAAGAGAACGCGTAGGTAATTCCTCCGTCGACAAACAGCATGTCGCCGGTGATGAAGCTCGCCTCATCGCTGGCAAGAAATACGGCTGCGTTCGCGACGTCGCGCGGCTCGCCCAGACGGCCGATCGGCACGCGTGCGCGGCGCCGCTCCCAGGCTTCCTCGCTGACGACAAGATTGGCGCCGTCCGTCGGCGTCGGCCCGGGCGCGATCGCGTTGACACGAATCCGGCGCGGCCCGAACTCGGCCGCGGCGGATCGCGTCGCGCCCGCCACCGCGGCCTTCACTGCGCTGTACATCACGCCATTCGCCATCGCGAGCACGGCCGATGGCGATCCAATATTCACGATGGCTCCGCCCCCGGCCGCAGTCATTGGCTCGAGCACAGCCTGGTAACCCCAGATCACACCCTTCAGGCCGACATCGATCATCCGGCCGATCATCTCTTCGGTTTGCTGCTCCAGCGGCCCGTAGCGATTCCACATCGCGTTGTTGACCAGGACAGTGGGCGGACCAACGGTCCTGAGGAGACGATCGACTGCCGCAAAAACGTCGGCCCGCGATCCCGCATTGCCGACGATCGCTACGGCCTTGCCACCCTCCGAGACGATAGAGTGCGCCGCAGCATCTGCGACTTCCGCCTTGAGATCGAGCACCCCGACTGCCGCGCCTTCACGCGCAAAGGCTTCTGCGATGGCGCGGCCGATGCCGCGCCCTGCGCCGGTGACGAGCGCCACGCGCCCCTGTAGCCTGCCGCTTCCCAATGACGTCCTCCAGCTCAGCGCCCGCGGCGTCGTATCGCGCCGTTGGACTTGACTGCGGGCAGCATGTCATGCGCTGTTGGGGCAAACCAAACATAATTCATATGCGAAGCTGACTTTCATATCCGTGAATTTTGCAGCGACGATGAGGACCCAGTGATGCAAGCGGCAGCAACGACGTCCGCAGCGGTACCGGGCGGGACATCCACCGTGAAGTCAGCGCTTCGCGCGCTCGAGATCCTTCAGTTCTTCATGAACGTCCGCCAGCCGCGCGCCATGTCGGAGATCGGGCTCGCGCTCGGCTATCCGCCGTCAAGCACGACGGTCCTGCTCAAGACCCTCGTCACCATGGGCTACCTGAATTACGACCGGCGAATGCGCGTCTATTTTCCAACACCCAAGGTGACGTCGCTCGGCGACTGGATTCCGCGTACTCTCTTCGGCAACAGCCGCACGCTCGAGGCCATGCACGACGTCCATGCGGCGACCGGCGAAACAGTCTCGATCGGCACGACGAACGACGTCTATCTGCAATACGTCAAGATCGTCCAATCAATCCACCCGCTCCGCTTCCATGTGGATGAGGGGACACTGCGCCCATTGACTCAGTCGGCGCTTGGCTGGCTCCTGATGTCGACGATGTCGGACGAGAAGGCCGACAACATCATTCGCCGTGCGAATATCGCCACCCCCAACGCATCGGATCGCGTGAAGCTGTCGGACATGATGGACCGCATTCGGAAGATCCGCGGCAAAGGATGGTACTCGGCCGAAAACATTCCCATTCTCGGCGGCGGGACCATCTGCGTGCTGCTGCCCGTGACGATCCAAAACCAGCCGGTCGTACTCGGCCTCGGCGGCGCCGCCGAGCGTATCCGGCAGAACTTTGATCGTTACCTCGCCGTCCTTCAGCGCGCGGCGAAGTCGGTCAGGAAGGACAACGACCTCGAGCAGCCGGTCGACATCGATTTCTGACGCGGCAATCAACCGGGAAGTTGGAGCACTGCCTTGGCCAGGATATTGCGCTGAATCTCGTTGGAGCCGCCGAAGATCGCGGGCGCGCGGGAGTCGAGAAAGAGGTTCATCGCATCGATATCGATGTCTCCGGCGCCGAGATCGTCGGCAAATCGCGCCTCTTCGCCTGCGACAGTTAGCATTTCCTCCGTGATCCGCTGATAGAGCTCAGTCGTGAATATCTTGAGAGCGGAGACATCGGCGCCCAGTTCTCCGCCCGCACGCAGGACTTTCGCATAGCGCTCGAAGGCTGATCCGAGATCGTAGAGGTCTAGCCGCAACCGCGCGAAACGAGACAGAAACGCGGGATCCTCGAACGCTCCACGTGCTTCTGCGAGCCGCCGCAGACGTTCGAGCGCATATTCCGGCCGCGTCGGCGCGCCGAGAAAGATACGTTCGTGGCCGAGCACCGACTTCGCGACGGTCCAGCCCTCGTGGATCTTGCCAACCAGGTTCTTCAGCGGCACACGCACGTTATCGAAGAAGACCTCGCAGAAATCTGCCTCGCCGCGCAGATTTTCGATCGGCCGGACACGAACGCCGGGCGAGGTCAAATCGAGCAAAAGAACGGTGATACCCTTCTGGCGTACCTTGGCGTCGCGCTCGGTACGGACCAGGACGAAGATCCAGTTGGCGCAATGGGCGAGCGTGGTCCAGATCTTCTGTCCGTTCACCACGAACACGTCGCCATCCAGCTCAGCGGATGTCCTGAGGCTCGCGAGATCAGATCCTGCATTGGGTTCGGAATAACCCTGACACCAGACGTGCTCGCCGGACAGGATGCAAGGCAGGTAGTGAGCCTTCTGTTCCTCAGTGCCGTACTGAATCAGGAGCGGACCGACCAGGCCGATACCATGATCCGGAATGCGTGGACAGCCGAGACGTCCCCATTCCTCGACATAGATCATGTGCTTGGCCGCCGAGAGGCCCATGCCGCCATATTGCCGGGGCCAGGTGGGCGCCAGCCACCCCTTGGCGGCCAGCGCATGGTACCATTCGGCGACTTCGTTGAAGAGTGGACGCTGCTTGCGCATGTACCGGAGATGGGCGGGGCAGTTCTGGTCGACCCACGTACGAAAGACCGACCTGAACTCCTCGTCGGGAACCTCGTTCCAGTCGGGCGCCATCAAAGCACGTCCTTGAAAACGGGCGTGCGCTTCTCCATGAAAGCCCGCATCGCTTCCTTGGAATCCTCGTGCTGCGTCATCTCCACCGTGAGGTTCTGCTCGAAACGATAGCCGTCCTTCAGGCCCATCGTTTCGACCGTATTGATCGCGCGCTTGGCAAGCTTCAGCGCCATCGGGCTCTTCTTGGCGATCTCGGCCGCCATCCTCATGGCTGACGGCATCAGCTCTTCCCGAGGCAGGCAGTCCTCGATGATGCCACGGCGATAGAGCTCGGCCGCAGGCACCCGGTAACCGGTCAACACCATGCGGCGCGCCAGCGTATGCGGGATGATCCGCATCGTATGCCGCACCCCGCCCATCAGCCCGACGTCGATCTCGGGCAGGCCGAAGACCGCATTCTCGGACGCCAGGATGATGTCCGAGCAGAGCGCAAGGCCGAGGCCGGCTCCCAGCGCCGGGCCATTCACCGCCGCGATCACCGGCTTGTTGGATTCGATGATGCAGAAGCCTACCTCGCGAGCGCGCCGCAGATGCCGATAGGTGTCGCCCGGCACCGCGCCGACCTTGCCGCGCGATTTGATGTCGGCTCCCGCCGAAAAGGTCTTTCCGGCGCCGGTCAACACGATCACCCGCACCGACGGGGTCTCGTTCAGTTCGTCGAAGACCGCGATGAACTCCTCGACGAACTCCTTGGACTGTGCGTTCACCGGTGGCGCATCCATCGTTACAATCGCGATGTGATCCTTGATCTCGGTCTTGATCAGATTGTTGTCCATTAAGTCCTCCCGCGGCCATAGCCGCTTTCGCGTTCGACAAATTCCAGGCGCAGCTGTTCAGGTTGGCCCAGCATGGCATTGAGATTGATGGCGCGTTTCAGATAGAGCCCGATATCGCATTCGTCGGTGTAACCCATGGCGCCATGAAGGTGCACCGCGCGCCGGCAGATCGAAAATGCGGCTTCGCCCGCGCGCGCCTTGGCCGCCAGCACCGCGAGCTCCGCCGCATCGTCATCCTTTGCCTGTAATGCATCGACCGCGTTGACCACGGCGGCAGCCGCAAAATCCGCCTCGATCCACATGTCGACAAGCCGATGCTGAATGGCCTGGAAGCTGGCGATCGGCTTGCCGAACTGCAGGCGGTCGCTCGTGTAGGCAATGGTGAGCTCAAGCGCTTTCGACGACACTCCGGTCAGCTCGGCTGCGAGTGCCAGACGCGTATGCAGGATGGCCCGCCGGAGCAGATCCTCGCAGCGGTTCGCGCGCGACAGCACGCGATCCGCCGGCATCGCACAATCGGAAAACGAGATGGTCGCAAGCGCACCGCCGTCAACTCCGGCCCGTTCCGAAATCGCCAAACCTGGCGCATCGGCAGCGACGCTGAGGAGTATGACGCCGTCGGCGCTCTGGGCGACCACAAGGAAGTCCGTTGCTGCGCGCGCGGCATCGACGAAGCGCATCTCGCCCGACAGCAAGATGCTGCCATTGACGCTGCGTGCGGTCATCGGCTTCGCACCGGACGTCCATGCCGGTACGGCGATGATCTCGCCGCTGGTCATTCCAGCCGCAAGACGGCTGCGCTCCGCACCCGGCGAAGCTCCACCGACCAGCGTCGCAGCGAAGACGGAGGCTGCACCGGTCGGCTCGGCGATCAACGCTCGCCCCAGCGCCTCACTAAGCACTGTCTGCTCGCGCAGCCCGAGGCCCGCGCCACCGCATTCCTGCGGCAGCAACAATCCGATCCAGCCCGCTTCAGCCATCGCAGACCAGACCAGCGGGTCCATGGTTCCGCCGCGTCCGCGCCTCTCGCGCATTGCCTTTGCTCCCGGAAAGCGGCCGGCAAAGCCGGTGACGCTGTCGCTAAGCATCACGAGTGTACCATCGGGATCGTCGAGCATCAGTTTGGGCATGGTCTCTGCTTTTCTGTGGCACCTTTTTCAGGGGGCGCACAGCGGTGCGCCGGCGTCAGTTCGGTAACGCATGATCCTTGAACAGTTCGCGCAGCTTGGTCTTTTGCAGCTTTCCGGTTGCGGTATGGGGCAACTCGTTCACGAAGACGACATCGTCGGGCAACCACCATTTGGCGACGCGGACGGACATGTAGTCCAAGATGTCCTCGCGCGCGGGATCGGTGTCTGGCTTTCGGACCACGACCAGGAGCGGCCGCTCTTGCCACTTCGGATGCGGCAGACCGATGACCGCTGCCTCCTGTACGGCCGGATGGGCAACCGCGACATTCTCGAGGTCAATCGAGGAGATCCATTCGCCGCCGGACTTGATCACGTCCTTCGAGCGATCGGTGATCTGGATGTAGCCGTCGGGATCGATCGTCGCGACATCGCCCGTCGCGAACCAGCCTTCAGCATCCAACACTGCGCCGCCCTCCCCCTTGAAGTAGCCCGCAGCAACCCATGGGCCGCGCACCATCAGGTTTCCGGCGCTCGCTCCGTCATGCGGAAGCGGTGTTCCGTCTTCGTCGACGATCCTGAGCTCGACGCCATAGATCGCGCGCCCCTGCTTGCACTGAACCGATACCTGCTCGGCGGCAGGCAGATCGCGATGAACCGGCAGCAGATTGCCGATCGAGCCGAGCGGGCTTGTCTCGCTCATTCCCCAGGCGTGGATGACGAATGTACCGAAGATGCTACGGAACTTCTCGATGATGCTGCGCGGCGCGGCGGATCCCCCGACGACCACGCGATCGAGCTTGATCGCGGAGAGATCGAGCGCGGGATTTTCCTCGATGTACTTGAAGAGGCCGAGCCAGACGGTCGGCACGCCGAGCGAGAAGTTGCAGCCTTCCTGCGCCGCCAGCTCGAAGATGCTCTTGCCGTCCAGAGCGGGACCGGGCAGCACGACCTTGGCCCCACACATGGCGGCAGCATAGGGAATTCCCCAAGCATTGACGTGGAACAAGGGCACAACGAGAAGAACGCTGTCGCTGCTGCACAGCTTGAGACCATCGTTCGCGCAGGCGACAAAGGAATGCAGGATGGTCGAGCGGTGACTGTAGAGCACCCCCTTGGGGTTGCCGCTCGTGCCGGATGTGTAGCAGAGCGATGATGCGGTTCGCTCGTCGAACACCGGCCAGTCCAGAATATCGTCTTCCGCCTCGACCAACGTCTCATAAGAGAGACAACCGAGAGGCTGAGCCGGAAGGTGCGCGCCGTCCGTCATCGCGACCAGATGCTCGACGGTGGTCAGATTCGGCCGCAGCTTGTGAACGAGATCCGCAAAGGTGATATCGAACAACAGAACCCGATTTTCGGCGTGGTTGATGATGTAATCGATCTGCTCCGGAAACAGGCGCGGATTGACGGTGTGCAGCACCGCGCCGATGCCGGATACGGCGAAATAGAGCTCCATGTGACGATGGGTGTTCCAGGCGAGCGTCGCAACGCGATCGCCTGGCCCGATGCCAAGTTTGATCAGCGCCCTAGCGAGTTTTGCGGCGCGCGAGCGGAGCCCGGCATAGTTGCTGCGATAGATCGTCCCCTCGCAGGTCTTGCTGACGATCTCCGCCTTGGGATGGTAATGCGCTGCATGCTCGATGAGACTCGAGATCAGTAACGGTCGATCCTGCATCAAGCCGAGCACTGACGCTTCCTCCGTAATCCTGCGGGGCGGCCATTGTTGATGTTGCTCGCCGCCGGCCCCGACATTTCTTGGTGGAGGTGTGCGCTGTCAAACGAAACGATCCGCGCGAGGTGAATTTCACATCCTTGAAAATGCGCTGATGGCGATCGTATCGCCTTTCGTCTGCGGCGCTCCCGGCGCCATCATGAGGCAAACCAGAGCGATCTCGCAGACCAAAATGACCATTTCGCAGCGTGCCGAAGTCCACGACGTTGCCGTAGCATCTCGCCAGGAATGATCGTCCCGCGACTCTAGTTTTGCGGGGTTCGAGTCCCTGGTCCGCTAGATAGCGAGACCCAATATTTCGAAAACCCTACTTGAGAGATAGCGACGGTAAAGAACATAACCGCTTACTGGTCGCACCACTGGGCTTATTCGACCGAACATGGGCATTCGTCTTTGCACCACGTGACAATCAAAGCGCCGCCACAGTTGCAAAGCCGTGCTCTGCCGCCTGGAGAGCAGCGGCGATGTCGGCCTCGGTATGAGCGGCACAGAGGAACATGTTGTGCTTGGGATGGAAGTAAACGCCCCTGGCAAGCATCGCGCTGCAGAAGGCTGAACCCTTCCGGTAGTCCGGGTCCTCTTCAAACAAAAGGGTCGGCATTTGCACCGGTCCCGATTGGCGGATCGAAAGACCGAACTGGCGGGAGCGCGTCTCGAGGCCATCACGCAGCGTTTGCCCGAGCTGCGCAAGGCGGGTCGGCACATCGTCCCTGCGCACGATCTTCAATGTGGCGACGGCAGCAGCCATGGCGACGGCGCCGGCCCAGAATGACCCCGTGACGAAGACCTGGGACGCAGCACGACGCAGCCAGTCGGCACCGGTCACAGCCGCCAGGGCATGACCATTGGCGATCGCCTTGCTCCAGGCAGATAAATCGGGCTGAACGCCGAGCCCTTCCCAGCTACCCGCGGCATTGAGGCGGAGGCCGGCGCGAACTTCGTCGATGATAAGCGCCGCCCCCTTGCTGTCACAGATGCGACGCGCCGCACGCGCGAACTCCAGGGTTGGAAGTTCCTGGTCGACCCCGAGATCGTGGCGAAATGCCGAAATTAAAATTCCAGCAAGATCATCGCGCGCCGCGTCAGCCGCCGCCTCGAGACTCTCGACGTCGTTGAAAGTGAAATATCCGAGATGAGCGCGATCCTCCGCGGTCACGCCGAGAAGCGACGGTGAGCACCACGGCACGGCACCATGATAGGCCTTCTTGGCGACGAGGATCTTTCGCCGACCGGTTGCAGCCCTTGCGATCGTGACGCATGTCGTCGTCGCATCGGTACCGTTCTTCTGAAACTGGGTCCAATCGGCATGGCCCACCGTTTCGACGACGAGTTCAGCCAGCTCGACCATGATCTCGGCCGGACCGTTGAGACAGTCGCCGTCGCGCCGTTGACGCTCGGCCGCTTCCTCCACCTCGGGATGATGGTGGCCGAGCAAGTTGGGACCCCAGCTGCACATGAAGTCCACGTAGCGGTGACCGTCGACATCCCAGAGGACGCCGCCCTCGCCGCGGCTGAAGAACTGCGGATACGTCTCCGGCAACTTGGCCGCGTGGAGATGTCCCCACATCCCGCCTGGCACGACCTTCTCGGCCCGCGCCCGCAGGGCAGCATCCCTTGTCCTGATCAGTTCCGGCATGCCTTCTCTTTCTCTCTCTTCTAATTTTGATATATCATATATTATGTTGTCGATGACAAGGGAATTGTTGCTTTACCGGCCCAGACCCGTAGACCCTCTTGTCGAGGCTAGGGTCCGGATTCCGACTCCGTATCGGCGCGGATTGCCGAAACGGCCCAGACCTTTCGGGGACCGAGAATGGCTGACGTTGACCAGAGACATGGTGAAGGCGGCGTGGGCCCGGTGGCTCGCGACAGCCTGACGAGCCTGGTCTACAACAATCTGCGTCAGGCGCTGATGGAAGGCCGGTTCTGGCCGGGCCATCGCTTCAAGATTCGCGACCTTGCCGCGACCATGAACGTGTCGGAGACACCGATCCGCGAAGCCCTGATGCAGCTCGTGCGCGGTCGTGCGCTCGAGATGCAGGCGGGACGCTCGATCATGGTCGCCCACATGACGGCGAAGCAATATATCGAGCTCAGAACCGTCAGGCTGTTTCTCGAAGGACTTGCCGCCGAACACGCAACCACGCGCATCTCCGAAGCCGATATCGACAAGATGGAGGCCACTCACCGCGAGCTGATCAGCGCGGAGAAGGAGCGCAGATGGTCCGACGCGGTCCGCGCCAACTGGCAATTCCACCGCGGTCTCTATGATGGATCGGGTCTTCCCGAAGTGCTCGCCATCCTTGACGATATCTGGATGCGCAACGGACCCTTGTTGAATTTCCATTACCCGCACGCGCCCCCCACCTATCCAAACGAACATCAGCACCTGTCTGTTCTCAAGAATCTGCGGCAGCGCCGGCCGGACAAGGTTCGCGAGTCGATCCAGGCCGACATGATGGAGGGCGGCCAGAACCTCGTCCGGTTGCTGGAGAAGCATGGCGGCACGCGCTTCATGACTCCAGAGACGGCCATTGACGAGGAGGTGGAGATTGAAGCGACGCAAACGCGCGCCGCACCGCCATCCAAAGCAGCGCGCGCGAAAGCCAGGCGCCGCTGACAACCGCTCACGCGGAACGGGGCGCAGTGAATTGATCGAGGATGTTGCGGGTGATCCGCTGCGTGAACGGGTCGCCGCGCTTCAGCCCCATCACCCATTCGCAGGTCGCCGCCGTCAGCACCTCGCCTTTGCCGCGGGTCATGTGCACCATCATGCCCGAGCCGTATTTGTAACGGGCCAATCCCTCGGGCGTGACCTCGCCGGTGATGCATTCCACCAGGCCTTCGAGGTCGCTACTGCGCACGTAATAGCGGAAGCCCTCACCTGGCGGCTCGTCCTCGGCCAGGACGGCCGGCGCCATCGCCAGGATCTGGATGGTCTCGGGCTGCCCCTCGGCCGGGACCGGAAAAGGAAGACCGTTGCGGAACGTGTAGTCCAGCCCGTCGACCTCGTAGGCGAAGATGTGCTGCTTGTCGCCGAAGATATCGGCATAGTGCAGCCCTGTGCCGGCAAAGGCCCAATGCTCCGGGCGATAGACGGTAAAGCCTCTTTGGCCATTCGGCGCGAAGCCGCCCCAGGATGCGTAGAGACCGTGCGCGCCGTTCACGCCGACCGTCGAGGCGCCGGGCCAACGGACGTTGCGATCTTCCCAGGCCGACGTCATCAGACGCGCACGGTCCGTGCCGACGATCGGGTCCTTGTGGATAGCCTTGAACTTGTAGCAGACTTGGCGCTTGCCATCTTCTTCGAGCCGGATCTGCCACAGGAAATTGGCGCCGAAGCGCGCGAGCCGCCCGCCGCCTTCCACATAGCGCTCGATCGCCTCCCGCATCTCCCACGTCCAATACTCGTCATGGCCGATGATGGTGACGCAAGGATAGGCGTCGAGCAGTTCGGGCCGGTAGTGAAGATCGGTCTGGGTGATCATATCGAGGGCGTAGCCTTCCTTCTGCGCCCAGTGCACGAAATGCCGGTCGAACTGGGCCCAGCCCGCCGCTGCGTAATACTGGCCAAAGCCGTTGGCGAAAGCCCACTCCTTCATCGGGTAGCGCGGCGCGTCACCCATCTCGGGTACAGGATCGGCGCAGATGCGCGGCGCACCTGATGGCAGCCAGACCACGCCGCGCGTCCACGGCCGCTGCAGCGACAACACCGGCGAGGGCTCGTCCCTGTCAGGACCTTCGACCCCGAAATAATGATTGGCACCGCCGAAATCATTGTACGCGGTCCAGGTGCCGGTCGGTAGGATCATCAGGATCTTCGCGCGCCGCGTCGCCTCGGTCGGACGCACGACGAAGAAATGATGCTGGACGAAGCGGGCCCCGTTCGCTCGTTCGCACGACGAGACCACGCGATAGAATCCCGAGCGCAGATCCGGCGGCAATGTCCAGCGATGCGCGACGGGCCAGTTGCAGCCATTGCGATAGGCATCGGACGGCGTCGCCGTGAACACACCGTCAAGCGCGTCGATCTCATGCACCATCTCGGGTTCGAGATCGTCGCGATAGATCTGCAGCCGCCAGGCCTTTACCGTTGCGGAAGAGCGAAAGACGACTTCGTCTCCGGGGTCGTAAGACATTGCGTCGGTATAGGTGTAGACCTCCGCTACGGCAGGATCGCCGCGCGGCGCTTCGTACCAGGGCTGGCTGCCCCAGTGCTCGTCCGCATGCATCGGGCGCGCCTTGCGGGGAGCGACATTGAGGGCTCCCAATTCCGGGGCTTGAAAATCGCGCTTGTCCGGCATGACAGCCTCCCAGGTTCGAGAACCATCTCTGGCGACGAGATGGCAATTCTTGTGGAGCCGAAGTCCAGTCAGCCCGCTAGGCTCTGGCAGGCATGATGAAAGGCCGTGGATCGAGAAACCGGTTCACGACGTTCAGGGTGATCGTGCTGATGTTGTTGTCATAGTTGTTGTGGCCCAACGACATGCCGTAGGTGATCGATCCCGTCGCAAAGACCGCGCCACCGTGGGCGGTCTCGAAGAACACCATGTCGGCGCGCACCAGGGCATTTTGCGTCCCGTCGAGACCATCGACCACGGTGCGAAATTCCTCGGGCGTCGGCAGCGCGCCCGCGCCCAATCCTTCCGATGTCGCGATCCGCAACGCATGCGGCGGAGTTCCGAGCTCGAGATCGTAGCGGTCGATTTCGCTCCCGACGGCGCCGTTGTAGCGAAATCCAAAATCACCGAACTTGTCGTGACGGCCTGTGCCCTCGAAGATGAACGCGACACGCGTATCCTCGCTTTCAGCCGTCCGCAGATAGTAGCCGCAGGTATCGTTGATCATGGCCGAGAACCCGACGCCGACGAGCTTTTGGGGTGCAAAGCCCGAACGCCGCCACAGTGAGCCCGGCTCGCCGGTGCCGGCAAGATGAACTTCGCCCGGCTCCGATTCCCAAGTGCGGGTTCCGGCCATGCCGCGGCGAACCTCGAGCGCGGCGGGCGCGGCCGGATGAAAGCCGCAGCGCCAATAGAATGCATTGCCCCCCATCGAGATGTGCCGCCCGCCGGCGTTCTGATACGCCATGATCGCGTTCATCATATTGAGGCTATAATACTCGGGATGGGTCGGCGTCATCATGACCCGGTAAGGCGCAAGTGCACGCGCGCCTCCCCGGTCAAGCTCGACATCCGTGATCAGATCGTAGGCGATGCCTTTCTCCTCGAGCCAGTCGAGGATGTGGGTGTCGTTGATCAAATTGAACCAGTAGCCGCGCGGGCGCATGTTCAGGATGGGTCGCAGCCAGGAGCTGTACGCTCGCCCCGAGCCGTCGACATGGCAATCATAGGTCGACTGGCCGATCTCCGGGTTCTCCTGCATGAAGACGTCATCTTGCGGCAACCACAGAACATGCTCCATCAGCGTCTCGAAGTGGACTTGGTAGAGACGCAACGCGCTGTTGGCATAGGCGAGATAAGTCGCGACCGAAGCGACCACGACGAGATCTGCACGCCGCGACGTCTTGCCTGGTGTCACGAAGAAGGTGACGTAGCTCTCGCAGTCCCGGTCAGGATCGTCGCCCCCCGGGGTCAGCCGGAGCGCGTAGACGCCTGACCGCCAGTGGACCGGCACATCGAGCGTGCAGGTGGTCTGCCACTCGCAATCGTAGATGTCGTCGCTGTGGAAATGAATCGCCGCATATTCCTGCGGCGACATCCGCCAGTCGTGGACGGATCCAGACCAGTGAAAGCCTGTCACGCCCCTGCGCGGTAACTGGCGGAGGTTGCCGTGCAGGCCGTTCGGCGAAAGATCCCTGATCGACGTTGACGAGATTCCATTCGAGAAGTCCCAGAAGGCGACAAGCCCGACATCACTTGCTCCCGTCCGCTGCCGGCCGTCGAAGACACGCAGCGCCTCTGGGTCCAGCGAACGCGAAAAGACACGAGGCGCCTCGATCTTGCCGTCGAAGTGCGAGGTATATTGGCGATCGCCGTTCAGATGGTGGGCCGCGATCAGGAACGGCAGTCCGGAGTCGAATGCAGCCGCTTGCGGCAGGACGAACGATTTCGAATAGGCGGCCGCCGGCCGAACGCCGTCTGCCGGAACGATCAGCGACACGGAGGCCGATCCTTGGGCAAGATCAAGCGCGCACGATACGAATGCCCAGACGCGCAGGCGCAGCTTGACGTCGAGGGCAAAGCGGGCTGGCGTACCGCTCGCTTGACCCAGCACCAGGACCGGATGCCCCTCCTCGTCGAGCTCGAGCCCATAGCCGCGCGCCGAGCGCTCGCACCAATTTCCCATCACGGCTTTGGCATTATCCACGATCCGCGTCGGATACACGTAGGCTCCGAAACACCAGTGCCCGCCGGTCGGGACCAGTGCACCGTCGTGATCAACGACAGCGTTGGATCCCGGGCGGATCGGCTGGTCGAGGCAGGCATGCTCACCGTCTATGCTGCTCGTCATCACCTCATATTTGAAGCCCGGGCCGTTTGCATCGACGTCGCCGCTGCGCAGCCTGAGCACCTCGATCTTCACGCTCGGCCGCTTGCTGCTCAGCTGGAATCTGACGGACTCACCAGCCGGGACGCTGATGCTATCCGGATAGCCGAGATACTCGTTGGTCCTATAGATCACCGGAGACCTCCGCGGGCAGCGTCGTGCCCGTCATGTCCTGCCAACGCAGCTTGAACACGTGCCACTCCGCTTCAGCGAGAGAGGTGAAGACGCGATCATCGACGAAAGGCATCGGATCGCCCCGGCGCTTGGGGATGCGTGACAGCCGCCAGGCCTTGCCGGGTTCGAGCACGATCAGGACCAGTCGCCCTTCCGGCCTGCCCCATCGCATCCGCGCCAACAGCTTGCGAAGTTCCGGGCTATGTACGCCGAGTGGACTTGCGCGGAACTCCTCGACGAGATCGAGCCGTCCGGGATCGATCACGTAGCGCATCGCACCGGGGTCACTGGTGTGATCCATCGTACGTCCTCATCTTGCAAAGGCGAATGGCGGAGGCGGCTGCCGCGGATCAGCGGGTCAGCCAGGCCATCCACCGCTCCCGCAGCTCGTTACGATGTTCGCCGATCCAGGCGAAATCGGGCTTGACCAGCTTTTCGTAATTCTCCGGCGAAGTCGCGTAGAGATTGCGCTCCTCCGGCTTCAGCAGCTCGATGGCCGATCTGCTGGCCGTCGCATAGTTGACGGCGCGCATGAACGGCACATGCGCATCGGAGCTTGCATAGAAGAAGTCGAGATAGGCCATGGCGGCATTGAGGTCAGGCGCCCCCTTGAGAACAGCCATGTAACCGGTGTCGCGAATGGCCTGGTCCCAGGACATGGCGACCGGTACGCCCTCCTTCACGACGGCAAGCGCGCGGCCTGAGTAGCTCATGGCCATGACGACCTCGCGGCTGCGCATGATCTGTTGCACCTGATCGCCCGTCTTCCACCATACCGCGACATTGGGACGGATCTCGTCCAGCTTCTTGTAGGCGCGACCGATGTCCAGCGGGAAAAGCTGCTCCGGCTTGACGCCGTCGGCGAGCAGCGCGGCGACCGGCACCCACCAATCGCTGTCGCCGGTATCGGGCAGTCCTCGCGGCCCGGGAAACTGCTTGACGTCCCAGAAGTCCGCCCATGTCCTGGGCGCCTTGTCCTTGAACGTCTCGGTATTGTAGGTGATCAGCATGCCGCCGGTCGTGCGGGCGACACCGTAGGGCTGACAAGCGTCGGAGACACCGAACTTCTGGACGCTCGGCAATTTCGCACAGTCGATCTTCTCGAGCAGGTCGGTGCGCCCCACCAGATCGGGACCTGTTGCCGTGACGATGTCGAACTCCACCTTGCCGGTTCGCTGCATCGCCTTGGCGCGCGCCCACTGGTCCGGGACCTCGATTGCGACCGGGACGATCTCGACATTCTTGGCCTTGTTGAAGGGATCGTAGAAATATTTCGCGAGGGTGTTGCCCATCAGACCACCGGTCGTGGCAATCACCAACTGGTCTTCCAGCTTTTCAGCCGCGGCCGGCAACGCTCCGCAAAGCGCCAAAGCAACCACGAAAGCTGCCGACTTCCACATCCAACCTGTTCTCAACATCGACGGTCTCCTCTCTGGCTTCTCACCTGACGCTACCGGGTGACGCTGCGGGATCTGAGGACATGGGCCCCCAGCAGAATCAAAATGGACAAGACGATCAACAGTGTCGCGATCGCGGGAATCACCGGCGTCAGGTTCTGCTCGATGTCTTCGAACATTCGACGCGGCAGCGTCTTCTGGCGCACACCGGACAAAAAGAACGACACCACCGGTTCGTCGAAGGAGATGATGAAGGCAAACAGCGCGCTGCTGGCAAGGCTCGGCAGGACGAGTGGCAACGTGACCAGGCGGAAGGCCTGGAAGCGTGTCGCGCCGCAGCTCATGGCCGCCGCCTCCAGATTGGCATCGACCTTTGCCAAGGCCGCGGCCATCGTGAACACGACGAACGGCAGGGTGAGCACCGTATGCGCCAGCACGAAGCCGGGAATGGTGCCGGAGAGACCGATCGTCTGAAAAAACAGATAGAGGCCGACGGCAAGCGCGATATGCGGCACGATGATCGGCCCGATCAGGAGGATCTGGAAAGCCGTGACCAGCCGGCTACGGCCGCGGATCATGGCATAGGTCGCGGCCGTGCCGATGACCGACGCGCAAAGGGCAGTCAACAAGGCCACCTGCACGCTGAGCCAGGTCGCGGCACGCCATTGCCTGCTGTCGAAATATTCCGAGTACCATTTCAGCGTGAAGCCGGACGGCGGAAATGCCAGATAGTCGTTCTGGCTGAACGACATCGGAATGACGATAACTAGCGGCACGATAATGAAGGCCAGCACGGCATAGACATAGGCCCCCAGCGCGAGCGATCCGCGGTCAGCAGGCGGCTTCACGAGGCATTCCCCATCAGACGGTCGAACCGGAGCGTCTTGCTGAAGAAGATCGCCAGCAACGTCACGAATACGGTCAGCACCCCGACCAGAGCCGCAGCGAAGGGCCAATCGAGCACCTCACGGATCTGTTTCGAAACGAGCGTCGAGATCATCATCTCCTGCGGCGAGCCGAGCAGCGCGGGCGTAATGAAGAAGCCGAGCGCAGTGAGGAACACCAGCAGCGAGCCGGAGACGACGCCCGGCAGGCTCAAGGGAAGGATGACTTCCAGAAAGGTCCGCAGACGCGTCGCGCCGAGCACGGCGGCCGCACGCCCATAGTCGTCAGGAATGCTGCGCAATGCGCCGTAGATCGGCAGGATCATGAACGGCAAGAGCACATGGGTCATGGCGATGACCACCGCGCTCTGGGTATAAAGCAGCTTGAACGGCTGAGAGGTCAGACCGAGAGCCATCAACGCCGAATTGATCAGTCCGTTGCGCTGGAACAGAAAGGACCAGGCGGCGGTGCGCACGAGGACGCTCGACCAGAGCGGCAGGATGACACAGATCGCAACAAGCGCCGCGACAGTCCCCTTCGCCCGACTCATGTAATAGGCCACCGGGAAGCCGAGAACCACCGACAAAGCCGTCACTAGCGTCGCGGTCCAGAGCGTGCGCATCAGGACGCGCATGTGAACCGGATTTTCAACGACGCGCGCGTAGTTCTCCAAGGTCGGATGCGGCTCGAAGATGCTGATCACCAGGAGCTGCAGGATCGGATAGACGAAGACGAAGGCGATGATGGCGAAGAATGGCAGGAGCAGCAGCAGCGTCGACAGGCCACTGAGCCGGCGACCGTCGGAATGCCAGAAATGCGATCGCCGCGCCTCCGTCATCGCCGGCTCCCTCGGTAAAGCAGCATTGCCTCCACGGGGACGGTAAAGGACGCGACGTCGCCCGGGGCCAAGGCGCTGAGCTGCGAGGCGCCAGGAATTCGCGCGCGCATCTCGGTGCCGTCAGGCAGACGACCGATCAAAAGCAGCGCCGCCCCTGCATAGACAATGTCGCTCAGCGTCACAGTGATGACTTGCCCGCCCGAACCGGCGCCAAGTTGCAGCCGCTCGGGCCTCACGGCCAGCAGCGCTGCTTCGCCGGCTGCAACCGGCTCGACGGCCGCCGTGGCCGGCAGGCGCCATGTTTCACCCCATGGCAGTGCCACCGAGACGTTGTCGCCGACGCTTTCGACGGTGACGCCGACGAAATTCATCTCGCCGATGAAGCCGGCGGTGAAGAGATTCGTCGGCCTTTCATAAAGCTGGCGCGCCGGCCCGATCTGCTGGATCTTGCCATCCTTCAGGACAGCGATCCGGTCGGCCATGGTCAGCGCCTCGCTTTGGTCGTGGGTAACGAAGATGACGGTGATGCCAAGCTCGGCATGCAGTCGCTTGATCTCGAGCTGCATGTCTTCGCGCAGGTTCTTGTCGAGCGCACTGAGCGGCTCATCCATCAACAGCACGCGCGGCTGATAGACGATCGCGCGCGCCAGCGCCACGCGTTGCTGTTGGCCGCCGGACAGCTCATTCGGACGACGATGGCCATAGCCCGCCAGACGCACGGTCGCGAGCGCGGCTTCGGCGCGCGCATGGCGTTCAGCCGTCCGCAGACCGCGCATCTTCAAGGGAAAGGCGACATTATCGAGAATCGACATGTGGGGGAACAGCGTGTAGTTCTGGAACACCATTCCCAGGTTGCGCCGGTTCGAAGGGACATAGGTCAGGTCTTCGGAATCGACGTGAATGCTGCCGCTGGTCGGGAATTCGAATCCGGCAACGCTCATCAGGATCGTGGTCTTCCCGGAGCCGCTCGGTCCGAGCAGGGCGATAAATTCACCGGCAGCAATATCGATATCGACGCCATCGACGGCGGACACGGCGCCGAAACGCTTCTCGAGGCGACTGATGCGGATCGATGCGCCCGACGCCGATTGTGTTGCCGATGCAATATTCACGGAGTCTCACGTCCCTTCCGTTTGCCTTCGATGCAGGGCGACAGCCCTTGCACTTCAATTCTCAGTCGGGCTCCCCCGGTTCGATATAATATTTGATATATCAGGCTATCGCGCAACGAACCGCGCGACAAGGGCCATCTGCGCATCGAGCATGGGCTTTCCGCCGATGGCCCTTGCGCCCTGCGCAGCCGCCCTTGCGAGCAGCCGCGTGATTGCAGGATTGACAATGATGTCGCTGACGGTGGCGCCCGGACCCACGCCTTCGATGTCCAGTGGGAGCGGATCATCCGGTTTCATGCCGAGCGACGTCGTATTGACGATGAGATCGAAGGTGCGCGCGTCCGCACGGCCGGCGCTGACCTTCGTTGCCGGATAGTGCGCAGCTACGGCAGCCGCAAGCGCGCGGGCCTTCTCCCCATTCCGGTTCATGATCGTGATTTCGCGCGCGCCGGCCTCTGCCAGGCCAAATGCGGTTGCGCGTCCTGCGCCACCGGCACCGACCTGGAGCACCTTCCGATCGCGAACCGCAACGTCATGCTGAGCGAGGCTGGCGATGAATCCCCGCGCGTCCAGATTGTCGCCAACAAGGCGCCCTTCGGCCGTTCGCTTGACGAAGTTGACCGCGCCGATGAGCCGTGCCGTCGGCGTGATCTCATCCAGATGCTCGATCACGCAGGTCTTGTGCGGGATCGTGACGCCGAAGCCGTAGACGTTGCGCATGAGCCTGATGGTTGCAACGACGCGGCCCAGATCGCCTGAGAGGACATGGATCGGCGACACCGCGAGGTCGTCGCCGATCGATGCGAAATAGGCATTCATGACCGCACTCGCCCGCACATGATCGATCGGGTCGGCGAGCACGAACATGATCTTGGTCTTGCCGGTGATCTCCATGGAGCTCTCCTTCTCAGGCCGGAAGAGCAGCGCGGCCGTAGCTGCCATAGCGCTCGACCACCCTCGCCATCTCGTCGTCGGCAAGGATTGCGGGCGCGCCGGCCTGACAGGCGAGCAGATACTGCCGGGCAAGGGTTTCGAGCTTCACGGTGAGGTCGAACGCCGCCTGCAGGTCTTTGCCGACGGCAATCATGCCGTGGTTCGCGAGCAGGCAGGCCTTGCGCTGTTTCAGCGCCGCGACGGCGCCATCGGCGAGAGCCCTGGTGCCGAATGTGGCGTAGGGCGCACAAGGCACGTCGTTTCCGCCAAAGCTGGCGATCATGTAGTGGAATGACGGAATTGGCTTTGCGAGGCAGGACAACGCAACGCAGCAGTCGGCATGCGTGTGAACCACCGCGTTCACATGCGGATAGGCGTTCATGATCGCCAGATGCATGTGCCATTCACTGGAGGGCAAGCCGCCGCCGACCACCGTTCCGTCGCGCTTCAGATGGACGAGATCGTCAATCGTCGTGTTGCTGCTATTGCCGCCGGTCGGCGTGATGAGAACGTCGTCTCCGATACGACAGCTGACATTTCCGCTGCTGCCGTGGTTGAATCCCTTGGCCTCCAGGCGCGCCACAATATCCAGCACGGATTGTCTGAGTTCGCGCTCGTTCAATTGGCTCTCCCAGGATCCAGCATCACTTCGAGCGTGGTCGCGAACAGATCGACGGGGCCCAGCTTGCCAGACTTGAGACAAAGGGCCACCGGATCCTCGTCTTCGGTCACCGCAGTGCCGATGCCGGGTCCACCATAAGGACCGACCCGCAAACGTCTGATGCCGAGGTGCTCGACGATTGCACCAGACGTCTCGCCACCGGCCACGACGAAGCGCCGCACGCCGACACTGCGAAGAGAGACAGCGAGCCGGCCAAGAATGGCTTCGGCGAGTTGCGCCGCGCCTTCACGGCCGTATCGCTCCTGAGCCATCTTGACGGCCTCGGGCGCGCCCGAAGTGGCGAAACCGACAGGACCGTGATGCAGCCGTGGTCGTGCCCAGTCGAGCGCATCGCCAACCGTCGCCGCCACATCCCTGGCATTCAGGAGATCGATGCGGAGCACCGGATGACTCTTCTCGAATTCGGCGAGTTGCTCCAACGTCCGCTCGGCGCAACTCCCGGCGAGAACCACGCCGCCTCCGCCAACCGCGCGCAGGCAGGGCGGTCTCCTGGTGGCGCCGATGAGCCCCCGCGCCCTCCAGATGTCCGGATAGTGCTGCACGATGGTCGCATTGCCCGTCATCAGCTTCCAATCGCAGGTGAGCGCGGCAAGCGTATCGAGATCCCGATCGTAGATCGCGTCTGTTATGAAGTAGCGGATACCGCGAGCCGCCGCTTCCGCGATCGCGCGTCCGGCCGCCTCCGCGCCGGCACTGACCAGCGCATGCGCCAAAAGGCCAACCTTGGCCCGCGTTTGACGCTGTAGAACCCGAACCAGATCGGGATCGGTCATCGGCGTCAGCGGATCATGGCGTTTCGGCGAGTCCGAGATCAGCTCGGTCCCGAGAAAGAGATGGCCGTTATAGACAGTCCTTCGAAGGGCGGGAGAAGCCGGGCAGAAGGCAGTGTGTTCGGCGCCGGTCAGCCGCATCAGCAGGTCGGCGACCGGGCCGATATTGCCCTGGTCGGTGGAATCGAACGTCGCACAATATTTGAAGAAGATTTGCCTGGCGTCCCGCGCAAGTAGCGCCCGTGCCGCCTTCTCTGTCATGCTGACGGCCTCGCCCGCGGGGATCACCCGTGTCTTCTGCGCGATGACGATAGCCGGCACGTCGCCGCAGCTGTCGACGACCTCGGGGTCGGTGACAAATCCGCATTCAATCCCGGCAGCGACCAGCATGGCGGCCGTTTCCATGCCGCCCGTCAGATCGTCCGCCACCACTCCGAAGATGAGCGTCCTCATGCAGATCCCGTGCGTTTCGTGCCATTTGATACATGATATATCAAATATTGGCAATACCTGATACCGCGGACGGCGACTACGGCCAGGTCCTGCTTGGCAGACTTCCGGTCGCAGCCCCGCCTGTGATTACAGATGTCTCCTATCAGGAACGGGAACCGCGCCGCGCAATCACGTCCGCATCCGGACAACCCTCCGCGAGGTCACCGTCCTCGCTACCCACCTCGCTCTCTCGATTCATGAGCGCCAAGCGCAGGCCCGCGCGATCGCCAGCCTAGTGGCGGTCGGCGATTTCAACGACTGGCTTTGGGTTAAATCCGTACGGCGCGCATTGGCCGACGTTGCCCAGTGCGTACGCAGCTGCGAATATTTCCGTCATGGCTGCCAATGTCGAGCCGGGACAACGGGGCGTTGCAGATTCAGGGTCCCAGGTTGGATTTCGGCGTCAACGATGAAGGTATATGCATCATCCTGCATCTACTAGACTAGTTGCACGGGTTTCAGCTGATGCTGGCGGCCAGCGCAGCGGCCTCCGGAAGAAGTTCAGCGGCAATTTCAAACGAGCGCAGTCGTGCCGTATGGTCGTAGATCTGGGCCGTCAAAATGAGCTCATCCGCCCGGGTCTCCGCGATGATCCGGACCAGCCCGCTTTGCACAGTGGCGGGGCTGCCCACGGTCGAATAAGCCAGCGACTCCTTAACCATCGCCCGCTCTGTGGGCGAGGAGCGCCGATCCATGTCGTCGACCGGCGGCGGCAGCGGTCCCGGTGAGCCCCGCCTCAAGTTGATGAACTGCTGCTGCAACGATGTGAATAGGCGCTGCGCCTCCGCATCAGAATCGGCGGCAAAGACATTGACGCCTACCATGGCGTACGGCGCTTGCAGAAATTGCGACGGCTGAAACCGGGAGCGGTATATGCTCAGCGCGTTGAACAGCTCTCCCGGCGCAAAGTGGGACGCAAATGCAAATGGGAGCCCGAGCGTTGCGGCGAGTTGCGCGCTGTACGTGCTGGAACCCAAGAGCCAGACCGGCACCCTGAGCCCGGCGCCGGGAACGGCCCGCACGGCCTGACCAGGTTGCACCGGTCCGAGCAGCGCCATCAATTCCACGACGTCGCGGGGGAAGCTTTCGGCGCCTGCCGCCAGGCTCCGCCGCAAAGCACCCGCCGTTCGCTGGTCCGTCCCGGGAGCGCGGCCGAGACCAAGATCGATGCGGCCCTCGTAAAGGGACTCCAGCGTCCCGAACTGCTCGGCAATGATCAGCGGCGCATGGTTCGGCAGCATGATGCCGCCCGACCCCACCCGGATCGTCTTGGTGCCCCCGGCAATGTAGCCGATCACCACCGCGGTCGCAGCGCTTGCGATGCCCGGCATGTTGTGATGCTCGGCCAGCCAGAAGCGCCTGTAATTCCAACGCTCGGTATGCTGGGCGAGATCGAGCGAGTTGCGGAAGGCCCGGGCGGCGTCGCTGCCTTCGTTGATCGGCGCAAGGTCCAGTACTGAAAAGGGAATCACAATCGCCTCCAGCTATTCGCGGCGCCCGGTCGCTCCGGTCAGGTTCGTATTCAGCCATCGTTCGGCACAAACCATTCTCCGCCGATCGCTTGGTGGCCAATGAAATTTCAACCCGGCGCCACTGAACGCGCCGGTGCTCAGCCCGCGCCATGCGCTAAACCTCATCGGCGGTCTAAGCTTCTCAGCGATCGAAAGCTTCCCAGAAGTCTGATCAACCACACTACGGCTCTCATTTGGGGGGACCGCTGCTTCCCCTGGTGCTGTAGGCACGGGTGTCATTGGTGGGCTCAGGCAGCGCAGGAACGGGGCTCGCGTGAGGTTGGGCATATGCGCTTCGCGGTGTGTCGGAGGCCTGGCGCTCCCATCGTCGTCCGCCACCGGTCCCTTCCATCGCCCAAAGCATCAGAACAGCGCCAACGCAAGCCATCGCGATCACGAAGATGATCGCATAGGGTACATCTCTGTTCATGCGGTGCTCCATTGGTACCTGACGGATGCTGATGGCAGGCGTCGATAAGTCGAGGCCTCTCGCGAGTGAGGACCTCACATCAACCATTTGGGCTTGCCCACGATCCGGCTCAGTTGTGCTCTTCCAGTTGAGCGGCGCTGCCATGGACCGGACAGTTCGCGTCGGGAGCCGCAAGCATGCCAGCGGACTCCAACTCCTCCGCCTTGGTCTCATGGCAGATCACGTGGCACGTGCAACCAAGCTGGATCGCTTCCGTGGTTCCCGGTGATGGCACAGAGTAGTGCAATGTGTGCGGTACGCGCATAATAGCCTCCGCTTCTTTGACATCATGCCGCTGCGGCGGTGTGCACCGGCTGACCGCTTCGACTGGTCCGCGCTATCTCGAGAAAGGCGCGAAGCTGTTGCACGACGGTCGGGCCGCTGAGCGATCAAACCGATTCCGTGGCGGCTACTTGCCGTTCGGACGCCCGCTGGGCAAGCCGATCGTACTCCTCGGCAATCTCCAGCAGGCGTTCGCGCGAGTGTCTCATGCTAAATTGCTCCGCCTTGTCTCTCGTCCTCTCAGCGCACGTCACGGAATCTACAAGGACCGCAGTCCAGATCACGTCATGCTGCCCGGCATGAAGCATCGAATCGTGATGCCCGACAGCCCCTTGATCGGCCACACCATCGCCCTGCCGACCCGGTTCGGCTCGGTGAGCACGGCATCATCGGGGACCACGATCCATTCGTTGTCGATGCGGACACGAAAATGACCGTCTTTCGATTCCCAATCCGGGTCGGCAATCGCAAGACCGTCAGTAACCGAACAACATGGACCTTTGCCGGACTTGAGACTATCGAACCATGGCTTGAGGGGAGATAGCGAATAGCGGCCGTCGTCACGGGCTTGAGCGGTGCCGATTAGCAGCGCGACGAGAATGATAAGGCTCAATCGGCGGAAGAAAGTTTCCATGATTGCGTGCCGAGAGCTGTTAAGGCCGCGAGCTGTGAAGGCTATGAGGATCGCGCCTAGCGGCTCGTGCTTTAAGCGAAGTTATATGATCCACCGGAGCCGGCCTTGATAACAGTCAACCTGGAAGATCATTTCCGCGGCTGTGGAAATGAACTTTCGTGTAGGTATTGGTTACGCACTGCTCCCTTTGGTCTCGCAGCTCGCACGCCATAGCGATTTGGCCGTTAGCAAGCGCGTGTGCAGTTCCGTCGCGCTCGCGAATGCAGCCCCCATTCGCTTTAGGTTCCACAAGAGTTGGTTGAGGAAGCCATGCTTGCCGAACCCGGAGCAACGCCGACCTATCTGCAATGACGAGCGTCAATGCAACGAGCGCGATTGTAGCGTAGGTGCTGCAATAGAGTGCAACAATCAGCACCGGGGCCAAGCAACTGAGCGTCGCAAAGGCAGCCCGGTTGGCAATCGAGGAGACGATATGGTGACCACAATGCAACACGCATCCGCGACCGAGCCCGGAACTACACCCTCTCTGATCGCAAGTGACCGCGTGGAAGGAACTGCGGTCTATGACGCACAAGGAAAGCGTATCGGAAAGGTCGAGCACCTCGTGATCGACAAATCCGGCGGTCGCGTCTTCTACGCCGTGCTAAGTTTTGGAGGCTTTCTTGGTATCGGCGCGAACCACTACCCGATTCCCTGGCAGATGCTGGATTTCGATGAGGAGCTCGGCGGATACCGCGTGGGCATCACCGAACAGCAACTCAAGAACGCTCCGAAAGCCGGCCAAGGGGAAAGCTGGGAGCAAGCGAACCGTGACCGCGATGAAGAGGTTTATGGCTATTGGGAGCAACCCACACCAGACCAGACTTCGTCTCTCATATCTAGCGACCGCGTCGAAGGAATGCCGGTCTTTGACCTACACGGCAAGCGTATCGGCAAAGTCGAGCGCCTGATGATCGACAAGCTCACCGGCCAGATCGCCTACGCGATCCTGAGTTTCGGCGGCTTCCTCGGCATCGGCGAGGATCATTATCCGATACCCTGGTCGATGCTGACCTACAACGAAAAGCCCGATGGCTTCCAAGTCGAGATCACCGAAGAGGAGCTCAAGAACGCCCCAAAAATCGAACCAGGCGAAAACTGGGAGCAAACAACGCGAACCCGCAATCAGGACGTCTACGACTATTGGGAAGTCAGGTACTATTGGATTGTCGATTCCGATAGTCCGTGAGCATTATCGTTGGCTTCCTCGTGCAGGCACCCGGGCCTAATGTCATGCCCGGCTTTTGCGCCGCGGATCCAATGGAGTGTGAGGCGCTGATCCCACTTTTGAGCAAGCTGCATCAGATCACCCGGCACCGGTTGACCGTCGTCATGGTGGAACGAAACGCAGCTACCTAGATTACCCAATCCCGACGCGTGGGGGGAACCAACAGGAGATTCTCCCATGAGGATTAATTGGCTTTACACGACAGCGATGGCGTTGGTGATTGGCGCCGGTCCCGCCATTGCGCAATCGCCGGAAGGCTCGCAGAAGCGCGAAGAGAGCCCCCGCGCCCAGTCACCAGCATCTCAGTCTAGGGAAATGGAGCGTCCAGCCGCCCCGTCGAAGGAGATGGATCGCGGCAGCGCGGCTGATCGCGTCAAAGAGCGCGCGCAGTCCGAGTCGAAGGGCAGCGCTAAGGACATGCAGCGCGGTGAGGCCCCGTCACCGGCCGAGCGCAGCAAGGAGGCGCAGAAGCCGCAGGACCGCGACTCCAAGGAGCCGACCCGGGAGAGCCAGGATCAGCCCAACCGTGGCGAGCGCGCCCCCTCGAGCACGGCGCAGCAGAAGGACCTGCAGCAGGGCCGCGATGCCAAGCCGGCTACCGACCAGAAGCAACAGGCTGAGGAAAAGCTGCGGGGCCGCGAAGGTCAAGCCAAGCAGGACCGCGCGCAGGACGCCACCCGGCCGGCCGATACGAAGCAGCAGCAGACCCAGCAGCAGATCGATCGCGATCGCAAGGAGCAACGCGAACAGGCCGTCCAGCCGTCCAAGTCCTCGCCGCAGCAGAGCTCGCGGCCGGCCGACAACACACAGACCCAGAAGACCGGCGAGGCGCCAGATCAATCGAACCGCCAGACTTCCTCGGGTGCGGTCAACGACGATCAGCGCAGGCAAGTCGTCGATCAGCTGCGGCGCGACAGGACTGTCACCAGCCAGAATCTCAATGTCCAGGTCAACGTGGGCACGCGGTTGCCGCGGGGCGTGCAGGCGCGTCGATTGCCGCCCGATATCGTGCGGATCATGCCGCAATATCGGGACTACGAGTACACGGTGATCGATAATCGCGTTGCCATTATCGATCCGCGGCGGCGCGAGGTCGTCGATATTCTGGACGACGGACCGGGTTACAGCAGGGCGGCCGCTTACAGCCGCGACCGTGTTGTCATCGACGATGACACGCGTAGGCGGTTCAGGGAAGTGGTACGCAGCTCCTCGACGACGGTCGGCTCGACCTCGCCTTCGGCCGGCGGAGGCGGAACCTCCGCGTCAAACTGTCTGTCGCTACAGCCGGTGCCGGAAGAGCTGGCGCGCAACCATCCAGAGCTCGCCAACTACCGCTATCTCGCTATCGGCGACCAAGTGGTGCTGGTTGACCCGCAGCAGCAGAAGGTCGTCCAAGTGATCGACTAAAGCTGGCTGTTCTCCCTCTCTCCGTTCTTCACGGGGAGGGGTTGGGGTGAGAGGCTGCAGGTTTCCTGCGATATCCCGGCCAAACGCGCGCATTGCGAATGAAGGAGAGCGACATCATGGGCGTCCTCACCGACGTTCCCGCCGCCAAGAAGGGCGCTGCTTAGCCCGCTCCCTCATCCTGAGCAGCCACCTTCTCGAAGAATCATGCCGCAAGCTCAATTCGCATCCTTCGAGAACCCGACGAGCCGCGCGGCCTTTTGGCTCTGGCCATTTGAGATGAGACCACTATGCCGGCCAGGAATTTAGATTCAGCGTTGCTGCCCGCCGACGGGATGCTTCGCGCCTTCGACATTCTCGCCAACGAAAGACCCCGAAACTCAGGACCGCGTAGTCGAGGCCGAGCGCGGCTCGCGGTGTTCCGGCAGCCATCCCCGGCAAGATGACGCGACAACGTGCAAAGAAGACGCCAGCGCACTCCGATCCGCCACATCCCGCTTAGCCGGCGACACTCTGGGTTCTGAGGGCGCGCTCGTGAGGCGCTAATCGAACTCAAGCGAGATCCAAGGAAAATTACTGCCGGCAGCTTGACAACGGTCAAGGCTCGATCCGCGCGCCGCGCGGAGATTGGTGTGACGACCGAACTGACGCGCGCACGCGTGCTGGCTGCAATGGTCGCCGACACAAATGTGCGTCACCGACGAAAAGGTGTCGTCGTTTGTTCAATCCCCATCGCTGGGACGCGCTCGAAAGAAACGGCTCGGATCCATCACAATCAAGGAGACCACCATGAATCGACTTCTCTGTTCCGGCGCCTTGCTCCTCGCCGTTCTCGGCACTACCGCCGCCACTGCTCAGAACACAACCGACGCCACTCAAAGCAACAACCCTCACGGGACCCTGAACCCGGCGCAGCAGCAGATGGTCAGCAACAGCCTCTCCAGCACGCCATCGCAATCCGCGCCATCGGGCGCGCAGCCGCAAGTCGGTGACAAGGTTCCGGAGTCGATGTCCGCGCAATCCATGCCGCATGACGTTGCAGACCAAGTCCCCGAGGCGAAAGAACTGCTCTTTGTCAAGCTGCCAGACCGTATCCTGCTCATCGACCCCGACACCAAGCTGATATCCGAAATTGTCACCGAGCCGGCCACCACAGGGTCGACGGCCGGCAACCAGGGTCGGTAGGACCACGAGTGCCTTGGCCAACGGCCTGGCCCAACTTTGAAGGCGAAGGAGTTCTGATGAACATGCCTCACCTCCCGCTGCTCCTAGCAGCCACCTTGGCCGTCGCCACGCTTTCGATGCAGATCGACCACGCAGCGGCCCAAGAGATCGGGCTGACGCCTTTGGAGGCGACGGAGGTCGCCAAAGGCTATAATGCCGAGGCACTCAAACTGCGGTCTGTCGTCGGCGACAAGCACGACAGGATAGGAAGAATCCGTGACTTCATCTTCGGCAAAGACGGCAATATTTATGTGGTCGTTGCGGTAGACGATTCGACAGGCCTGTTTGGCCATCTCGTGGCCATTCCACTCCGTCAATTCAAGCTCGACGATTCGCCCGATGCCGTTCTGCCGGGCGCAAGCCGCACTGCGCTTGCAAAGCTGCCGGTTTATGGCGGGCCCTGACACCGCGGTGGTTGGTGCTCGGCGGATTGTGTTCGCTGATTTACGGGGCGCTCCTGATCGCTATGCCACTGATCGGTGCGGTCGTGCTCACGTGGTGGATGGCCGCCTACGCGCTCGTATTCGGTATTTCCTTGATCATTCTGTTGCTCCAGCTCCGCTACAGGGATCAGCATGCGGTCACGCCCAATACAGCGGGAACTCCAGCATGGGTGACATTTTTATGACTTCCGCCACACGCAGGTCAGGTCGGCCGGATGGTCCGCCACAGGACCGTCTGGTCAGTAATGCCGAAAAGGCCAATGGCGAAGAATTACTGCAGGAAAGCTTGATCGAAACCTTCCCGGCAAGCGACTCACCATGCTGGACCGCCTTGACGCGGGTCCACCATGTGAAGCGCCAAAAGAAGCGGCTTGGTCTCCCTCATAAAAAAGAGGCGGCCAACTAAGGCTGCCCTAGCCAGACCTACCCAAGGCCTCATTGATTACTTGCTTTGCCTCCTGAAATGCTGGCGAAACGCTAGTGGCTCGAATGTTCAAAGCCACCCAATCAATCTCCGGCAGTGTCGGGTCTGTTCGATAGATCGCGGCGTGCGTACCAAAGGGCGGGGTTGTTCGTGACCTGGATTTCGTAGCCGCGAAAGGTTTGTTGTTCGGTATGCATGTGAACTCTCCAAAGCACCCGCTCAGAACATGGGGTCTGGGCGGTGCTCCAAAAGGGCCAAGCAATAGAATTCAAGAAAGGCCAATCAACTAAACCGGGAATAAGAAAGGCAGTAGCCCGCAAGGGGCTTTACTCCTCGTAGAAGATGAGGCGCTTGTTCGAATGTTGCTTGTCCAGGAGCAGCGTTAACGTTTACCGCCTACGATGCGCATAGACCCGTTCCAAGAAATGGAAATGCTAGGCGCATGGACTTCCCTCCGAGACGCGAAATATACCACTAGCTCCGCATGCCTGCGGGCCGGCCGTACTCTGACAGTTATCATTGAAACGCCCGGGATAGGCCCCATTCTTGTTCAGTCCTCCGGTACAGCGCGAGTACTCTTCGTGAAAAATGAAGGCACATCGAGGCAGGATGTTCGTCGCATGGCGACAGCGATAGAAACGTCGCAATGGCCGCAGGTACGGCTATCCGGTACCGATCGATTGGAGACCTTTAGCGACGGCGTACTCTCAATAACGATCACGCTGCTCGTCGCCGAAATCGTCCGGCCCGAACATGCACCCGGTCAACTCCTGAACAGGCTGGCCGAGCAATGGCCCAGCTACGTCGCTTTCCTCGCGTCATTCTTTTACACCGGAGTCATCTGGCTCAATCATCGCGCGGTGTTTGCCCGCGTGCGCTACTGCGACCGCGGCCTGCATCTTGCCAACCTATTTCTGCTGCTGACATCCGGGCTTATCCCGTTCCCGACCGCGATCCTTTCGTCCTCCATGCAGACCGGCAATGATTTTGATGCAAGGATTGCCGTCGTGCTCTATGCCGCCATCGCCGGCAGCATGTGCCTGGCGTGGCTCATCTTGTTTCACGTTTTGAGCATTCATCCATGGCTCGTCGAGCACCACATCGGCTCTGATTTTTTTCCCAAGGAGCGGTTGCGCGCCATCCTTGGCGTCGTCTGCTACACGGTGGCGGGCGTTGCGGGCCTGTCGATGCCGAAGCTCGCTTTGGTCATCTTCCTGGCGCTGCCGATCTTCTACGGAATCACCAGCGAAGGCCTCACGGAGACCCGGATCCGCCTGCAGTTTGGCAAGGCCCAGCGCGAAGCTGCGATCAAGCGCGACGCAAACCGCGCCGGATAGCTGCTATGGTGTCTTGACTGTCTCTTCCTTCGCGGTGTGCGCCGCGCTATCCAGTCCTGCCACATCGCCGGATCAGACCGGAGTTCCATCGCCCCATGCCAAGCCGGCAAGCAGGAACGTGATCTCCTCCCGAGGCGTGCCTGGCCGACGTCAGACGGTTTCCAGTAAGATTCTCATTGCATCCTGATCATCCACTTAGCCTGTCGGCTAGGCCAAGTGGCTACGTTGACGCCCGTCAAGGTATGCAAGCATCGGTCCCAGCATTAAACCTCTCGGACAAAGGCGCGGCGAAGGGAGCGCAAGATGTCGAAGACGGTTGCGGACGTCCTGGTTGGCGCGCTCGCACAGATCGGCGTGAAACACATCTTCGGCTTGATTGGCGACTCGCTCAATCCGCTTGCTGATGCCGTGCGCCGCAGCAAGGTCGAATGGATCGGCGTCAGGCACGAGGAAGGCGCGGCGCTGGCGGCTGCGGGACAAGCAAAGTTGACCGGACAGCTCGCGGTGTGCGCGGGCACGACGGGTCCGGGCAGCAACCATCTTGTCGCCGGCCTCTATGAGGCTTGCCGCGATCACGCACCAGTGCTGGCGCTCTCGGGCGATATGCCGCGCAAATTCCATGGCACCGACTACATCCAGACCACCGAGCCCGATCTCCTGTTCCGGGACGTGTCGCTTTACACAGAAACGATTGCGACCCCGGCGCAGGCGGGTGCAGTGATACATCAGGCGATCGCTGCAGCCTATGCAGGGCCTGGAGTCGCGCATCTGACGCTCCCGCAGGATGTGCTGGCCACGACGGCCGAGGGTGGTGTTGCCAGCATCGCCACCCTCCAGCCGCGGCCGGAATTTGCGGCAAACGAGCAGGACGTCGCCGAGATGGCGCGCCGAATCGATGCCGTCGACCGCATCGTGATCATGTGCGGCGCCGGCTGTCGCGGTGCGACCGAAGAGTTGCGGAAGCTCTCGGACCGTCTCAAGGCGCCGTTGGTCCATTCGCTGCGCGGCAAAGAGTTGATGGCCTATGACGATCCCCGCTGGATGGGCGGACTCGGCATCATCGGAACCAAGCCGGTCTACGAAGCCGTCCAGGATTGTGAGCTCTTGCTGATGGTCGGTACCGACTATCCTTATTCCAACTTCCTGCCCGACAAAGATAAGGTGATACAGGTCGACGTGCGACCGCAAGTTCTGGGCAGGCGCGCGCCGACGACGCTTGGCGTCACCGGCTCTGCGCGGCCAACGCTGGCGCTGCTGCTCGGCAAGGTCGCCCCCAAAATTGATGGCCGGTTCTGGGACCGGGTTACGCGAGAACGACGCAAATGGGACGAGATGCTCGACAAGCAGGCTGACCTGCGCCGCAGCAAGGACAACCTTCATCCACAAGTGGTGGCGCGCGCAGTCAGCGATCTCGCCAACCCAGATGCGATCTTCGCTTTGGACACCGGGCTGAATACGCTGTGGTCTGCCAACTGGATCCGTCAGACCGGCTCGCAGCGGATTCTCGGCTCCTTCAACAATGCTGCCGTCGGGACGGCCCTTGGGCACGCCAACGGCGTGCAGGCCCTGGAACGGTCGCGGCAAGTGATTGCGCTGATAGGCGACGGCGGCTTCAACATGCTGATGGGCGAATTCCTCACGGCAGTCCAACATAAGCTGGCGGTCAAGGTCGTCATCTACAACAATTCATCGCTCGGCCTAATCAAGCTCGAGGCCGAGAGCGTCGGTCTCGTGCCGTTCCGCCGGGCGATCGAATTTCCTAATCCGGATTTTGCCGCGCTGGCGCGGGCCTGCGGAGGGCACGGCTTCCTAGCAAGGAATCCGGCGGAACTGATGTCGGCACTGCCGGAGGCATTTGCCGCCGAAGGACCGGCAATCGTGGACGCCGTCGTGCTCGCTGACGAGATGCCGAACGTGCCCCATGTTGATTTGGAGCAGGTCGGGCACTTTGCGCTGGCCAAAATCAGGGAGGCGGTTCTCGCCGTAACGGGCGGCTAATGCGATCGAACACTCTTTGCATTGGTCATCTGTTCGAGCGAGACCGTCTGGTTGCGATTGTCAGTGAGGCCGACTCTCAGCGTGGCTAGCGTCGAGCCAGCGAGGCTGCCGTCAGCGCGATCACGACTGCCTTACATGCGGTTGCGATCAACGCGACCGAACCATAGTTCGTGGTGGCCGTTCGACACTCATGTCTACGAGAGGTCCATGACCGGCACCAAGAGTCCACCGACGATCGAGACATCCAACCCGCGAGATGGAAATCCGATCATTAGAGATCAATGGCTTATAATGAAAAATCAAACTGGAAAGTTGATCGTGGTTGGCAGATCGACATATTCGAAATATCGGGGATTCGAGTCACTGGACCGCTACACTGCTGGTCACTGCGGACGAATGATACGCAATCCTAGCTGTTCCGAGGCTTCATCCTGAGCCGCTCGCCGCACATGCTGCCATAGACGCGCGCTGCGCTCAGGATGGTCGCGGACGACAGATCACCGCTTTCTTTTCTAACCTACATGAGCTTACTTCTTCGCGTAAGTGCTCACATCGATGCCCAGATTGGCGGGACCGAAGGAGTCCGGCAGCAACTCGGAAGCCGAAGACACTTTGCATTTGCTGAGATCGCCATTGCAACTGATGACCCGAATATCTGTGGCAGATGCTTGGCTTGCCTCGAGGATAATCTGGCGACAGCGACCGCACGGAGCGACGATGTCGATGCCCCTAGCCGGATCGTCTGACGGGTATCCTACCACGGCGATGGCGTTGATATTGAAATCGCCGGCTGAATTCGCCGCAGAAACGGCAGAAACTTCAGCACAAATCCCGATGCCGTACGAAGCGTTTTCCAGGTTCGCACCAACGTGGACTCCACGCTCGGTGCGCACAGCAGCCCCAACAGAAAATTTCGAATAGGGCGCGTATGCGTTCCGCGCGACCTTGGCCGCTTCGTGGCAAAGATGCCGGTCCGACGGCTCGAGCGCCGAAACAGGGACAATACGATCAACGGAAGGTCTTTCTGGGTCGCTCATCGATTGCTCGCTTCCGGTTGCGTGTCTTATGAAATCAGCGAATTTCAGGTCCTACAGCACACAATTTAGGCGCCGCCGGAAATCCTGACAACTTGAACAGAGCGGGCGTTTTGGTCAGGATCCAACTTGACAAAGGTCAACGTTCTGGTGAGGTTTTTGTAAATCCGCCGCAACGGCAACGGCGCGGGGATGGCGGATGGTGATTTCGGTCAAGCGCGCGCAAATGCAAATGGAGACCGAACTTGACCGGCGTTCGATGATCGACGGCATCGGCATAGGGCGCAAGTTCATCGCGCAAGAGGCGTTCGATCGAGACCATCCGAGCTCGGGACGCGATAGTCACAAACCCGGCGCATCTTTCATCGGTCACGGGCATGGCGCGGGCCTGACCCTCGCGCCGTTGCGCGCTGTTTTCCGGCGCGCGCCGACCGGGGCGCGCCATTATGCAGGGAGAGTACGGTGAGCCAGTCTTTCGATCTGTCGAAAAGTCCATTGACCGACCCTTCGCGCCGCGATGCCCTCAAGGGCGGCGCGGCGGCGGTGCTCGGACTGATGGCGGCGCTCGCGCCGTTCGAAGCGCAGGCCGCGGGCGACCTCGTCGCGCTCGTCCACACGCAAGCGGCCGGCGACAACGGCCCGGTCGATTCTATGATCGCCAAGCTGCAGCAGCTCGCCAAGGACAAGGGTTTTGCGACGCGCATCGTCTACGCCTCCGATCCCGCCACTTACGAGACGATCTTCCGCACGCTCGGCGACGCCGGTGCCTCGGTCGTCGTCTCGACCTTCAACGAGGTCGGCGAGCCGTTCAAGGCGCTCGCGCCGAGCTATCCCAAGACCAAATGGATTCAGCTGTTCGGCGACCCCATCACGCCGCCTTTGCCCAATGTGGCGACCATATCCTATGACTATTACCTCGGCTGCTACCTCTCTGGGCTGTTTGGCGCGCTGATCTCCAAGACCGGCAAGCTCGGCTATATCGGCGGCATTTCACTGCCGCCGCTCAACGCGGACGCCAACGCGATCAAGGCCGGCGCGACGTCCGTCAACGCTGCGGCGACGCTGAACGCCGCCTTCGCCGGCTCCTTCCAGGACCCGGCGAAGGGCCAGGAAATCGCTACCCAGATGTATCAGGGAGGCGTCGACTATATTCAGACGGACTCGGCAGCGACCGACGCGGGCATCATCGCCGCGGCGAACGAAGGCGCGGGCCGCCTGGTGGGTGCAATTTCTCCGGCGCAATACAAGCTCGGGCCCAAGACCGTCGTCACGCTCGTGGAGCTCGACTTTGGCCAGTCGCTCTATAACGAGGTCGTGCGCACCCTCGACGCGGCGTGGACCGGCGGTCACGTCGCCACGGGGCTCGGCACGGGAGTGATCGACTTCGTTTTGTCGCCTGTATTTCTAGAGCAAGGCCCGCCCGACATTGTCGCCAAGGCGAAGGCGGCCTGGCCGCAGATCGAGAAGGCCAAATCCGCCATCCTCGCCGGCTCGTTGAAAGTGCCGTTCAACACCACTTTGTAATCCAGGACGCTCAAGGAGCTCGACAGGGATCGCGGACCCATGACGGACATGCAGGAGCCCGCTCTCGAGTGCCGAAGCGTTTCCGTCACGTTCGGCCCCGTCACTGCGCTGTCGCAGGTGAGCCTCCGCTTCGAAGCCGGCCGGGTTCACGCCGTGGTGGGGCAGAACGGAGCGGGCAAGACCACCTTCGCCAGGGTCGTTGCCGGTCTGATCCGGCCGCAATCCGGCGAGGTGCTCGTCCAAGGCAGGCCGGTGGCTGCGGGCAGCGTGAAGGGCGCGCGTGCGGCGGGCGTCGAACTCGTGCACCAAAGCTTCGCCCTGCCGCCGAGTTTCACGATCTGCGAGGCAATGGAGTTCGGCGCAAAGGGGAATCGTTCCGCCTTCACGCGTCGCCAGCTCGAACGACGATGGAACGGCCATCTCGCCTCGCTCGACATTTCCGTGGACAGGCGCCGCCGGATTCGCGACCTGCCGGTGGAAACGCAGCAGGGCGTGGAAATCGCGCGCGCCTTGGTGACCGACGCGCGCGTGCTGATCCTGGACGAACCGACAGCGGTTCTGTCGCCGTCCGGCGCGGAAAAATTGTTCGATCGCATTCGCACGCTCAATGCGCGCGGTGTGACCGTCATCCTCATCCTGCACAAGATTCGCGAGGTTCTGGCGATCGCCGACACCGTGACCGTGCTGCGAGGCGGCAAGTTGATCGCGGCGACGATGCCGGTCGGCGAGACGGACGCCGCTCAGCTCGCGGAAAAGATCATCGGCTCGGCAAGCTCGCAAATGCTTTCGCCTGACGACGCCAAGGCGCTCGTCGGTGCGGAGAGCGGCGGCGGCGAGCCGGGCCACGCCGCGGTCGTCGCCGCTCCCATGCTCGAATTGCGAAATGTCGCAACACGCGGCGACAATGAAGGACCGGCGCTGCGCGACGTCTCGCTCGTCATTCGCCCCGGCGAGATCGTCGGCGTCGCAGGCGTCGAAGGCAACGGCCAGCGGACGCTGGTGAGAGCCATCGCGGCGCTGGTCGAGGTGACGCAAGGTGAAATCAAGCTGGACGGAGCCGCGGTGACGGGCGTGGCACTTGGCGATCGCAGGAACCGGGGACTGCGCATCATCCCATTCGAGCGCAACACCGAGGGCCTCAGCCTTTCGAGCGCGCTGTGGGAGAACTGGTCGGCGCGCCAGCTTCTGCGCTCGCCTCTGTTCCAGTTCATCAATCCGCATCGCATCCGGCGCGACAGCGAGGCCGCCTTCAAGGCGTGGGAGGTGCGATATGCATCAACAGGACAGAGAGCGGGTTCGCTCTCCGGCGGCAACGCCCAGAAGGTGATCCTCGCGCGCGAGATCGACGACGAGGCGCGGCTGATCCTCGCCGCCCAACCGACGCGCGGGCTCGACATCGGTGCGACCGCCTTCGTCTGGCGTTCGCTGCGCGCTGCGCGCGACCGAGGCTGCGCTGTCCTGTTGGTCTCGTCGGATCTCGACGAATTGTTCGACATCAGCGACCGTATCGTAGTGATGCTGTCAGGCGCCGTGGCTGGAGAATTCTCAGCCCCCTACGACATCGCGCGGGTCGGCGCGACCATGACAGAGGCGCGCCCATGACGGGGAGATTGACGGCGAGATTGATTCCCTTCGTCAGAGCGCTGGTCTTCATCGTCGCTGCGCTCGCCCTCTGCGGCATCATTTTCCAGTTTGCCGGATATTCCGCGTTCTCGATGTTTCAGAACATCGTCGATGGCGCTTTCCTGAGGCCGGGCGCGTCCCTGCAGAGCTTGCGCTGGGCGCTACCCTTGTTCATCACTTCGGTCGGTGTCTCCATCTCGTTCCGGTGCGGCTATTTCAACATCGGAGCGCAGGGACAGTTCTACATCGGAGCGATATGTGCCACGTTCACGGCAACTTGGCTGAACGATGCGCCGGCCTTCGTTCTGACGCCGCTCTGCTTCCTCGCGGGCATGGCTGGCGGTGCGCTCTGGGCGTTCTGGCCGGGCTGGCTGCGCCTGCGATCGGGGACCGACGAAGTCATCACGACGCTGATGGGCAACTTCATCGCTGGGCTCATTCTCGTGTACGTGACGACCGGACCGCTGAAGGACCCGTCAGGTAGCGGCCAGCAATCCTCGAGCCGTCCATTGAAGGCAGCCTATCGGATCAGCGATTCGCTGGGTGTTTCGCCCGTCATCGTCGTCATCGCGCTGGTCGTGGGCGTCGCCATGTGGCTGCTGGTCAATCGCACCGCGTTCGGCGTGCTCGCGAGCCTCGCCGGCCGCAATCCGACGATGGTGAAATGGCAGGGCGCGCGGGTATGGCGCCTCGGACTTGCCAGCTTCCTCATCAGCGGCGCGCTGGCGGGCCTGTCCGGGGTCATCGAGGTCTTCGGTCCCAATGGCCGGCTGGTTGGCGGGTTCCTGCCCACGCATGGCTTTACCGCGATCCTCATCGCCCTCGTCGCCAGTCTGTCCGTCGTCGGCATCAGCTTCGTCAGCCTGTTCTTCGGCGGTCTCGCCTCCGCCGCGCTTTATTTACCGATCATGGCGGGCCTGCCGGCGGCGGCGATCGACATCGTCAACGCAGCGATCGCTCTGTTCATCACCGCCAAGTCCGAATGGGTCGACCGCCTGCTTCGGCTGGGGAACCCGCCCTCATGAACGATATCATCATCGCCATCCTGCGCTCGGGTACGCCGCTCGTCTACGTCACGCTGGCGGGCGTGCTCGCACAGCGCTCCGGCGTCTGGCACCTGGGCCTTGAAGGCGTGATGATCGTCGGCGCATGCGCCACCATTCTCGGCATCGTCGCCACTGGATCGTTCGCCCTGGCGATGCTGATCGCTTGCCTCGCCTGCGTGATCACTTCGGCGCTGCTGTGGTTCGTGATCGAGAGGCTGAAGGCCAGCCCGATCATCGCCGGGCTCGGATTGACGGGGCTCGGCATCGGGGGCACGGCGCTCGCGATCCAATCGATCTTCGGCAGTCAGGCCGCTGTCACCGCCCCGTTCGGCGTGCCCAGGCTGGGGCCCGCGTTCGGCCCTTACGGCATCCTGTCCGTCTTCGTCCTGGCAATGCCCTTCGTCGTCTTTGCGCTCTGGGCACTACTACGGCGCACACGGTTCGGCCTTCAGCTCGCGGCGGCGGGCGAGCATCCTTTCGCAGCGCGCAGTGTGGGCGTGAACCCTTCGGCGATGCGCCTCATTGCGCTCGTCGGCGGCGGCGTCCTGTGCGCGGTCGGCGGGGCGGAGCTTGCGGCGGGAAGCCTGCAGATCTTCGCGCAAAACATGACTGCCGGTCGCGGTTTCATGGCGTTCGCAGCGGTCGTGTTCGGGGCCGGGCACCCCATCGGTTCGGTCCTCGCCGCGCTCTTCTTCAGCGTCGTCGGCGCGGTCGGCATCCGCGCGCAACTGGTCTTCGGCGACGCCGTGCCGCACGACCTGCTGCTGGCGCTTCCCTATTTGGCGACGGTCTTTGGCGTCTGGCTCAGCGGTCAGCTGCGCGGCGGCGCCAAAGCGGCGGCAGACTTTGCCGAACTGCGTGACTACTGAGGACGACACAGGATGGAATTTGCACAACGGCACGCCATCACCGACACCTGCATTCTGGTGCGCGATCTCGAGGCCTCGATCGCGTTCTACCGGGACAAGCTTGGCTTCGCTCTTCAGCGCCGCGCGCCGGGCTTCGCCGACTTTACCGGCGCCGGCCATACGCTCGCGCTATGGGAACGCACACATATCGCCGCCAATACCGGCGTTCCGGTCGACCTCGACGCGTCAGCCGGTGTCCTGATTGCCGTCAGGCTGCCGGACGCGGCGTCGCTCGAGGCTGTATATGCGGAGCTTTGCGCAAAAGACGTCGCCTTCATTCGGCCGCCCGCCAATTATCCCTGGAACGCGCGATGTGTGTATTTTGCGGGTCCGGATGGCGAACTGTGGGAGCTCTACGCCTGGCTCGCCGGCGGCGCGCTCGGCGACATCGCGCGCGACGTTGCGCCACGACAATGAGGGAGGCGCTCCATGGCGCGCAAGATTATTATCGATACCGATCCCGGCCAGGACGACGCCGTGGCGATCCTGATGGCTCTTGGCTCGCCCGAAGAGCTCGACGTGCAGGGACTAGTGACGGTGGCGGGCAACGTGCCGCTCTCGCGCACGACCGACAATGCGCGAAAGATCCTGGAGCTCGCGCAGCGCACCGACGTGCCGCTTCATGCCGGATGCGCGCGTCCCATGCGCCGAAAGCCGGTCACCGCTGAACATGTGCATGGTCCAACCGGGCTCGACGGCCCGTCGCTGCCGGCGCCGACGATGAAGGTCCGTGAGCAGCACGGCGTGCTTTTCATCGTCGACGCGCTGCGAGCGGCGAAGCCGGGCGAGATCACGCTGGCGACGCTCGGGCCGCTCACCAACATCGCCATGGCGATGGTCCTCGCGCCCGATATCGTCGAGCGCATCGCGGAAATCGTGATGATGTTCGGCGCGTATTCGGAAGGTGGCAACATCACGCCGGTGGCCGAGTTCAACAGCTACGTCGACCCGGAGGCCGCGGACGTCGTCCTGAGCAGCGGCGTCAAGATCACGATGGTTCCGCTCGACGTGACGCATCAGTGCCTGAGCACCAGACCGCGCCTTACGGCCTTTCGCGACATCGGCAACGCATGCGGCATCGCGACGCGCGAGATGCTGACCTTCTCGGAGGGGTTCGACATCAAGAAATACGGCTGGGACGGCGCGCCGCTCCACGATCCCTGCGTGATCGCCTATCTGCTGGCGCCAAAATTGTTCGGCGGCAAACAGGTGAACGTCGACGTGCAGACCGGCGACGGGCCCACGGCAGGCATGTGCATCGTCGACTGGTGGCGCGTGACGGAGAAGCCTGCCAACGTCATGTTCCTTCGCGAGGTCGATGCGGCGGGGTTCTACAAGCTCCTCACCGAGCGGCTCGCGCGTCTGCCCTGATCGTTCCCGTCCGTCTCGAACTGATCCGACCTGGGGAGACTTGTCATGACAGCAACAGCCTATCTGGCGGGGCCTGACGTGTTTCTTCCGAACGCGGTCGAGCACGCCGCACGGAAGGTGGAGATATGCCGGCGATTCGGCTTGCAGGGTCTCCCGCCGCTCAATCAGGATATCGAGACGGCCGCCAAGGCGCTGGATGTCTGGCAATCCATTTACGAGAAGGACATTGCGATGATGGAACGATGCGACATCATCATCGCCAACCTCACGCCATTCGGAGGCGCATCCGCCGATGCGGGTACCCTGATCGAGGTCGGCTGGTTTCTCGGAAGGGGTAAGCCGATCTTTGGTTACTCGAATGTGTCCGAGAGCTTCGAGCAGCGGATGCGGAGGCAGCTTGGCGACGGCTGCGCGAACCTCGGCATCGAAGGTTTCCATCTGCCGGACAATCTGATGATCGTCGGCGCCGTCTCCAGCGGCGGATGCCCGATTTTTGTTCCCAGGGACGGCGAAGCGCGCGGCATCGACGCGCTGGACGTGTTCGAGGCCTGCGCAGCCGCCGCGGCGCACGTTGTTGCCGATCAGAAGGAGCGCTGACGAAGTGCTTGCGGTCCTGCAGCCGTCCGCCGAGATCTTTCGCCATGCCCGATATTCTCGGGAGTACTTGGGGAGGTAACAGTAGTTAGTTGGACGTCGAAAGCGTCCAACCGAAGGTGCCGTTCTGGTGCTCAGTCGCCGTAAGCACTTGAATTTGCTTGGTGGGCGCACCAGGGCTCGAACCTGGGACCCGCTGATTAAGAGTTCAAAACCGGCCCCTCTCTGCGATTTCTGAATCTGCGCCACACTACGATGAAGTTGAGAAAGGTCTTTTATTTATAGAGACTTGTCGCATAGCTTCGCAGCCCAGCGAACCCTGACCTTCAAACACCTCAGTTCGCCAAAACCGTTTGAAAACCGTTTTAGCAATTCACGTCGTCCCTCATGACCGACATTCGCATCGCTCTCAGCGATAAGGCCATCGCCCAGCTACCGCCTCCTGAAGATGGCTGGTATCTGGCTCGCGACACCGAGTTGAAAGGCTTCTTCGTCGTCGTCGGGAAGCGAAAAAGAACCTTCACTGTTCAAGGTGATATCAGACAACGAGGAAGCGGGCCTCCACCATCAGAGTATCTATTGGTGACACTAGCGAGTTGACGACCAGGGCAGCCCGCGCGACAGCCAAGGAATATCTTGCTCAGATCAGCAAGGGACAGCACCCGAAAGCGAGGGAGAACGGAAACTCCGAACAAGCCGCGACTAATGGGAATGGTACTGAAGGAGGCGCCACCCTGGAGCAGGCTTGGCAACGCTACCTAGAAGCTCACTTGATCCGAAAAGGCCGTAGCGAGAAAACGATCAGCGGGTATCGCGATCACGTTGAACGTCTTTTTTCGGAATGGCTTAATACCCCTTTGCGGGATCTCGCGAATGAACCCGCTCGCGTCGCCAAAAAGCATGACCAGCTTACTAGGGAGAACGGTCCGTACATCGCGAATGGCAGCATGCGGACGCTGCGGGCTATCTACAATCACGCCCGGAAGACCAATCGAGCGCTGCCGCGTGACAACCCCGCAGATGCTGTCGATTGGAACCAGGAAGAGCGCAGGAACACTGGTATGGGCACCGGCGATTTGAAGGGATGGTTTGCCGAACTGGCCAATCTAGAGAACCAATCCGGCGCGAATTCCATCTTTTAGCATTGCTGTGTGGATCTAGACCCACCGCCTTGCAGCAGGCCAGACCCGAACACATAAATTTTCGAAGGCGTACGCTCCACATCCAAAGCCCAAAGGAGGCAGCAAGCGAGCGTTCGACATCCCGCTATCTCGGCAAATGATCCTGTGTCTCATTCGGGTGCTTCGTTTCGGCAGGCAAATGCAGCCGTCTCAGGCGCAAAAGTGGTTGTTCCCCGCTGAGAGCGCCTCTGGACACTTAGCGGAAACAAAGGAAGATCGAGAGGTCTTGTCAAAATGGGGCAATGACCTTCGTCAAACATTTCGGACGATTGCGACCGCTGCCGGCGTTTCCGAATTCGATGCTAAGCTCCTCATGAACCATTCTATCCCTGGCGTGAACGCAGGCTATGTCACTCGGCACAAGCTGGTTGAAGACCACCTGCGCAGCCAACAGCAAGCTATCAGTACCGTCGTGTTTTCCGCACTTCGTGACTCGCTAAAGGAACATAAAGCTCTGATCAATTGGCTCGGTCCCGGGGCTAGCCGAAGAACCGTTACCCAAGTCCGATTGGAGCCAAACACTCTGGGCGAGGGGCAAGAACGAATTCAGCAGGCAGCATGACTTCGAACTGGCCGCCTGAGGAGTGTGGCAGTGTAACTCGGGAGACTGTTCTGGACGGTGTGCCGAGAGTTAGCGGCGGTTTCCAAACGCCCCAAGGACCCGCGCCTACCGGCCTTCTGTACGTAACCAACTCAACGGATCAGAATCCGAATGGCAGAATCAAAATCAGTTTGATTATTCAGGGATTTCAAAGCGCGTTTGGAAAAATAGCCGAATTCGGCTGCTAGTAACATCAATTGCTTAGCAAGCATTTCTAGATAATAAAGCTCCTCTTCCAGTGAGGATAGGGCCCGAACGCCACCGGGGTTGCGCGCGTGGCAGCGGGTTACTGGTGGCAGATCGATGCATCCAAGCGTCGGGGGGTTCGTGCGCCATCTGACCTGCCACTGAGCATTTCCTCCAGAAAGAGTTAGAGTCCGGCCCGAAGAAGGACGGACAGATGAAGCGAGCACGGTTCACGGAAGAGCAGATTATTGCGGTGCTGAAGGAGCATGAGGCCGGGGCGAAGACGGCCGAGCTGGCTCGCAAGCACGGGATCTCCGAGGCGACGATCTACAATTGGAAGGCCAAATTCGGCGGCATGGACGTTTCCGAGGCGAAGCGGTTGAGGGCCCTGGAGGAGGAGAACGGGAAGCTGAAGAAGCTTCTGGCCGAGCAGATGCTCGATGCAGCCGCACTTCGCGAGCTCCTTTCAAAAAAGTGGTAGGGCCCGCCGCCAAGCGCGCTGCTGTCGCGCATCTGCAGGCCGTTATGAGCCTGTCGGAACGGCGGGCCTGCTCGATCGTGGGTTCGGATCGGAAGATGATCCGCTATCGCTCCAGCCGCCCACCGGACGCAGTTCTGCGTAGCCGATTGCGCGATCTCGCCAACGAGCGGCGGCGTTTCGGATATCGCCGCCTGTTCGTCCTGCTGCGGCGGGAGGGCGAGCCATCGGGGATCAACCGGATCTACCGGCTTTATCGCGAGGGAAGGGCTCACCGTCCGCAAGCGGCGGGCTCGCCGCAAGGCCGTCGGGACCCGGGCCCCGATCCTGGTCGAGGCCAGGCCCAATGCCCGCTGGTCGCTGGACTTCGTCCACGACCAGTTCGCCAATGGCCGACGCTTCCGCATCCTCAACATCGTCGACGACGTCACCAAGGAATGCCTGGGCGCCATTCCGGAGACGTCGATCTCGGGGCGGCGCGTGGCCCGCGAACTCACGGCAATCATCGAGCGACGCCGCAAGCCAGGAATGATCGTGTCCGACCATGGCACCGAGTTCACCTGCAACGCCATGCTGGCTTGGTGCAAGGACGCAGCCATCGATTGGCACTTCATCGCACCGGGAAAGCCCATGCAGAATGGCTTCGTCGAGAGTTTCAACGGCCGGATGCGCGATGAGCTACTCAACGAGACTCTGTTCTTCGATCTCGACGACGCCCGCACCAAGATCACCAAGTGGGTCGCCGACTACAATCACCAGCGTCCACACTCGTCGTTGAAATACCTGACCCCCGCGGCCTACGCCGCCCACCTCACCGCAACGGACGATCGGCTGCGCAACCCCGACCAGCTCCGCCGATCGTCCGTTGCTCCACCCGCGCCACTTGGCGTACAAAACTCCGAGACTCTAACTGCCGCTGGATGAAAATTCAGTGGCAGGTCACATCCATTGCCATCTATATGATCGCGAGCAGGCTCAAATCCCAGAGACGTAATCACCGATACCGACATCCAGTTTAGGTCGCGATTAACCGAGGGGCCCCGCGCCCCTTTCGCGTCCGACGTCAGGCGGGTTTTCTCAGGTGTGGGTATCAAGCCGCCATTAACTTGGAATCCCTGCTCCTCGCCTGCGCCTGCGTTGAAAACATTCACAGTCGAGTTTCTGGAACCATCCTGTCGCGAGCCTATTGACTCACTGACACAATCACTTTGGAGAAATGCTATTATGAAGACCTTCGCAATCACTCTGGCAGCCGCCGCAAGTACGCTTATTGTGACCGCCGCTTCAGCCGCCCCACTTTCCGCCAGTGTATCGATTGCACCGGAGAGCAACATTCAAAACGTTCGCATGGTCTGCAATGAAGATGGTCGCTGCTGGCGCGAACGCGGCGAACGCCATGTTATCATCCGCGACGGGCGCGATGCTTACGGATATGCTCCTCGCGAGCGTTACATCGAGCGGCGCGGCTATGACGACCGTGCCGGCGTCGGCTTCCGCACTCCCGGCGTGAGCGTCGGAATCGGGACCGACCGCTACTGATAGACGACGGGATATCTATGAATGGCCGCGGAGTACTCCGCGGCCATTTTCATTGAGGCCATCTTCAAATGGCATAGATCGAACGCTTCACTCGGCGTCTGATGCGCAATCTCGGTTAAACTTTGCCGCTACCCCTCGTGGCCAGTCGAGAGTATTCAGATGGCCAGGTCGAAGCACATCGAGCAGTTTCGCCGATCAGGCGAAGTCCAGAAGCACGATCGGTTCAAAAATTTGCGGGGACCAGGTCGTAAGAGCCTCTGCTGCCGCGGACGTACACCTTGGCAGCGGCGGCGCAGATCAAGTCGCGGTTGGAATCGAATGCGCGGAGGAAGCCCGGCTCATCGCAACCGATATCCGGTTGAATTCGCTTCAGCGCATTTTCGTTGATGAAAAACGATGCCTCAATAGCGCTGTCGTGTCCCCAAAATCGTACGGCACGCCGCGTGCGGTCATATGACCGGCTATGGTTCGGAAACTCGATCATGTTGTCGGGGCCGATCAGTTGTCGGAGCACGAGACCTCCGTGCCGGCTGCACGCGATTTGCGTCGCGGCATATTCGATGGCGATAGCCGATCCTGTCTCCGACGCACTCGCGTGCAACAGGTCGATACGCTGACAAGATGTGCTGTAGCCAAAGCTTGGCGCGAAGGGAGGGAGTTTGGAGCGATCCGGTTGCGCCAGCCTCCAAATGGCTATGCTGGAAGCGGATTACAACCCCGCTCGATCCTGTCACAGCAAATAGTTGCGCCTGGCCTCGTTATTCTGCGGATCGGCACTATATCCTGGACATCACCGCCCGCCCCTCGGCTGTTATCGGTGACTGAGAGCATTGTGCTCCCGCCGCGACCTAGAGGCGGTTACTATGTCAGATATCTCCAAATTCAGCGTTCGCGAGTGGCTGGTGCCTCCGGTACTGCTGCCGGTCTTTTTTGTGCTGCTGATCGCTGCTGCGATGCTTATTCAGTGGTAGTTTCCCTCGGTGGGCCTGCGCCGTCAGCTCAAGCCAACCGCTCATTCCGGCCAGTCAAGCGAGTCCACTCGTCGTTAGCTTGCAAGCTGAACATCCGGGCGGCAGACGCCCTTTATAGAGCCCGCAAGATGCCGCCGGGAGACGAGCGCGCGGATGCGATGAAAATGGCTAAGATCCTGGAGAATGCTGCTGAAATGCTCGAGCATTTCAGCGGCAGGGTCGGCGTGCCAGCAAAATGACGGTTGAGAGCTATCTTCTTCCCGCGCTCCACCGTTCAGGCCCAATCTCGGATATTTAGTGAAAACAGCACCTTGGCATGGATCGTAGGGGCACCGAGATGCTTGTCTCAGATCAATCGCTTGTTTCAGTCACTCCCGTTTTCCCGTGGATGCCCATCCGATGGTGCCCGAGGCTCAAGATGTGGGGTAAAGATAGATCAATGTCGCTTTGGACGCCCGAGAAGCTGGAGGAAAAAGCCAAGGCAGACGCTGAGAACGACAACTACAATCCACCATATTCATGGTGGCCTGGCCGATACAGCGTTGGTACCGAAGCCCGCGACAAGTACGACAGAGCTTTTAATCTTCATCACAGCGCCAAGGACGAGCGCTAGGCTGTCCCAATTCGCTTCGTGCGAGATGGTCAAATTTGCTCAGATTCGGTACCGCCATAGGTGTTAACAAAAACCTGTCACCGCGAGGCCCTAGGCATTTATCGGTGATGAGAACGTCATCAGTCGCTCTCGCCTGCCTGCTCGTCCTATAAAACGGGAGATGGTGATGCAAGACGGGGCCGGAGAGGCTGAGCTGACGATCGTGGAGCGCTATAAGCGCGACGCGCTTGAGGACATGGACGTTCCCGACATCCTCGATTTTCTTGAAGAAGTCGAGGACGAGATCAGACGACGGGGCGCCCCCGAGGGAGCGACCGATCGATAGAACAGACTCGCGTCTCGGGCTGTGATATCAAAGCCAATGAGAGCAATTCCAGTTACGGGTTTTGTCCTGATCTGCGCCACCTCGGCAGCGGCCCAAACGGCCGCGCGACAAGAGGTCCAGCACGAGCTGGTCACACAGCAGGCTATCGCAGGAATGACAATGAGCTTCTCATTTCTCGGCTCAAAGCCCTGTGTTAGCCTATTCGATAATCCCGAAATTTGGCTAAAGGACGTTCCGCAAGGAGCGGCTTCAATCCTCGTGCAGCTTACCCAAGCCGATCGCGAATACGGCGGCCAGGAAGTTCCCCTGCCAAAGAACGGCATCCTTCCGGCTGGCACTCTTCGCACGTTCGGCCCTTGCAACCCCGGTGTCTACCAATATGAGGTGACGGTTAAGTCGACTGCTGGCGAAGTACTGGGAAGAGCGCGTCAGTCGCGTACGTTCCCAGATGACAAAGAGTCCAAAGCGCGGCCGAACTAGCTGAAGGGAGAGAACGATGGTTTCCGCGAAGAAACCGAGCTCGCCCCGCATGGGAGCTGTACGCGATGAAGCCCTCCGGGGGGCGTGTCAAGCCGAGACCGGCTCGCACATGAGCGAGCGGCTAAACTCGCCTAACTAAAGCCGCCGGAATAGGAACATCCAGCGGCGATGGGCCGAATGCTCGGCCGACGAGATAGCAGACTTAGGAAGGACTCGACGTACGATTGGCTTAGGCCGCAATTGGCCGGGGGAAGTGATGCGGCGGCGAGAGCTTTTGGCGATTTTCGGCCGTGCCACTGTCGGCTGGCCGTTTCGGTCCCGCGAAGGTGATTTAGAGGGGGTCTAATTGCGTTCCGGTATCTGGAACTGACTGTTTAGTTTAATATCCAGTGATCGCCGCCCGGTTGGTGTGGCTTTTATCGGCGACTGAGAGTTCTGCACGCTCCCGCCCTCAGCAACGCGGCGAGCCATGTGCGAGAAGTGCGACGAGATCGATCTGCGCATTGCGCGCTACAAAGTCATTGCAACCCGTATCAATGACCAAATTGCGCTCGCTGGCATAGCTGAATTGATAGAAACTGCGCTTGCCAAGAAAGCCGCTATCCATGGGAAGCGAAGTAAATGTTCTTTCTGGTGTTGTGAACAAAGGTTCAAGCTAAAGTGTTTGCTGTATCTCTTAACTGGAGGTATTGCGCATCAAAATCCCCGACTTGCTTGAGCCGTTTCCAATCGGGCGCCGTCAGATGGCGGTTTTCGAGGCCGATCAAATTCAACTTGCGTAGCTCTTGAAGCACGCGGTTCACATGAACCACCGATAGCCCCAGCGCGTCGGCGAGCTCCTCCTGCGTGATAGGCAAGTCGCAGGAATAATCCTCTCCAAGTCCCATGGCTCGCGCGCGAACAATATATTCACACATCAGGTACGCCGCCCTACCGAGCGCCGCCGTCTGCCGATATTGGTGATCCATTCTATGAATATGGCTCCATAGATCAGCGTCTCGCGCCAGAGCGCCGCAGCAATGCGAGGATAGCGATCACATAGACCGCGCAGGTCGGCGCGCTGGATAAATCCTACCTTGCACTCCGTAATCGTGCCGATGCTCATCCGGCACCGCGGCAATGCGAATGTAGTGCGCCAGGACCTATTGGCCGAGAAGGACGTGGCGGTCTTCCTGGCGGCTGAGAATGTCAGCCTGCGGCTACTCCTGGCGCAGGCTGAGATCAATACGAGGAGCCTGCTTGCCAGGGCCGGCATCGACGCCAAAGAGCGCGAGGGATCCGACAAGCTGCAGAAGCTGATCCTCGAAGAGCTGCACCACCGCATCAAGAACACGCTCGCGACCGTCGCCGCAATCGTCTCCCAGAGCCTGCGCAACCTGCAGGGGGTTGAGCACGCGCAGCGCGCCATCGAGGGCCGGCTCTTGGCACTCGGCCGGGCGCACGATCTCCTTCTGCAGGCAAAATGGTCCAGCGCCGATCTTGGCACGGTCGTTCGCAGCGCCATCGAAGCCTTCGACAATCCCGACGAATCGAAATTCTCGATCACGGGACCCGGTATCCGGATGGCGTCGGGTGCCGTCATCGCCGTCGCGATGACGCTCAACGAGCTTTGCACGAATACCACCAAGTTTGGCGCCCTGTCGGTCCCGGAGGGACGCGTCGACATCATCTGGACGGTGGACCAAGCGACACAACGCTTGCACCTCACCTGGACCGAAAAGAATGGCCCGATCGTCCAGCCGCCCGCAAAGCGCAGCTTCGGAACACGGCTGATCGAAACCCTGGGCAAGCAGTTGCGGGGTGACGTGCAACTAACCTATGCGTCGACGGGGTTTTCGTACACGTTCGAAGCGCCGATAGCCGCACTGAGCACCCCGGCCACATAGCTCGTGCGCGACGTATCGCGTGAGTGGACTCCCTTTTCGGGCTTCGGGCCCCTAGGTCTTGAGCGATATTACTTGTTCATCTGCCGTCAGCCGGCAGACGAGCTCGCAATTGGGGCATTCGAAAGTTCGCAGGTCAGGATTGCCGTGGTCCGATTCGATCCGGGTCAGCGTCATGCGGCCTTGGCACTTCGGACAGCGCGGTCTTGCGATCGGAATAAGCGAGGGCTCGGGTCGTGCGAAGATTTCGGGCATGTGATGCTCCTTTGCGGGGTCGTCACCTGTAGTCGTGAAGCGAATCGGACGGCAAAGCACCAAGATCGCGCACCACCTGACCGGCCGCTGATCAATATTGCTCACATTTTCCGAGAAGTGATTGCAAGATCGGTCAAGGAGTCAGGCCCGCATTCGCGGCATCCGTAGACCTGTGCCCCGTTCAACCCGCGTCCTTTCTGAAGCGCTGGCTCCTGGACTGAGCAATATTGCTCAGCAAGACATACGGACGCGGATTAGCATTTGGTCTGATCGCCGCATGTACTGGGATAGCCCGCGTCGCTTATCGGCGCGGTGCTCGGTGCCATGGGTTACCTCGTGCCGGACCCGGGCTCGTCGTGATCATTCCGGTCGTCGATGATGTCGCGGCCTTGGCTTTGGCGGGTCACTCCGAAAGCAGCTAGACATGGTTCAACATCCACCGGAAACCCGCGCGCTCGCAGCGCTGCTCGCCCGGTATCGCCAACCCGATGACGCGCGCGGCATTTTCGAGCTGGTGATCACGGCAGTGCCCTTTTCTGTCATCTGGGCTCTGATGCTCGTCGGCGTTGCCCGTGGCCATGGGATTGGCCTGCTGCTGGCCGTGCCCGCGGCAGGCCTGCTCGTTCGTCTCTTCATGATCCAGCATGACTGCGGCCATGGGTCTTTCTTCCGCAGCCGGCTTGCGAACGATTGGATCGGCCGAGCCATCGGCGTTGTTACTTTAACTCCCTACGATTAATGGCGGCCCAACCATGCGCGGCATCACGCGAGTTCGGGCAATCTCGATCATAGAGGCTCGGGTGACATCGACACATTGACCGTGAGTGAGTTTGCCGCACGGTCTCGATGGCGCAAGATTCTGTATCGCCTGTACCGGCATCCGATCGTCATGTTTGGCGTGGGCCCGACATATCTGTTCATCTTGCGGCATCGATTGCCGATTGGGATGATGCGTAACGGCTGGCGACCCTGGCTGAGCACAATGGGCACGAACGTCGCCATCGCAGTTCTAATCGCAGGCATGATCCGGCTGGCAGGCCCTGGGCCATTCCTGCTGGTGCATCTGCCGATCATGGTTCTGGCTGCGTCGATCGGCGTCTGGCTGTTCTATGTCCAGCACCAGTTCGAGAACACCTCATGGTCATGCGATGAAGCCTGGAGCTTTCACGAAGCTGCGCTCTATGGCAGTTCGCACTATCACTTGCCGTGGATCTTGCGCTGGTTCACCGCAAACATCGGCGTCCACCACGTCCATCATCTATGCAGTCGAATTCCCTGCTATCGGCTGCCGGACGTGCTCCGGGATCATCCGGAACTCGCAAATGTGGGCCGAATCACCCTCGTCCAGAGCTTGCGATGTGTGCCGAAGGCCTTGTGGGACGAGAAGGAGCGACGGCTCATTTCGTTCCGAGACGCCAAAATAGGTCTGGTCGCGCGCCATACGCGGACGCAGAGCAATGGTTCCGTTGCGGGTCCTGGAATTCGCCGCTTGAATTCGTGAACTTAACGATGGGTTCGCGCTTGGTTCATTGGAGAACCCGCTTGAGCCGCATGTTCAAACCCTTTGTGTTTCTGATCGCAGCCATCTACTTCCTGGTGGACGCGGTCTTTTTCACTCTCTTCAAACCTGTCTTTCGCCGGTTGGCGAACTGCTGGGTTTTCGAGCGCGTGCGAGCGTGGATCGAGTCGCTTCGCCCGTATCCGGCTCTGGCACTGTTCCTCGTGCCGGTCATCTTGCTTGAACCTGTCAAGCCTCTTGCGGCTTACCTGACGGCGACCGGGCACATCGGTCGCGGGTTTGCGCTCCTCATCGTCGGCGAGCTTCTCAAACTCCTGCTCATCGAGCGGCTCTTCTGCGTCAACCGCGACAAGCTGATGTCAATTCCTGCTTTCGCCTGGTGCCACGATAGGTTTTGCCAAGGCCAGGACTGGGTCGCGTCCCTGTCAGCATGGCAACTCGTGCGCGGCTGGAGCTTCAATGCCAAGCACGCTGTTCAACGACATGTCCTGGAATTCAAGGCTGCGCAGAAGCGAAAGCGGCTTTCCTGGCGATCTTGATCCGTCTCTTCGGGGCGGTCGAGCGGCAGGCATGGACTGCTGGGAGCTCAGATCGCAACCACATTTGCAGGCCGCGCTCTCTGCGCGCAGGAACGTCGCGGGGTCCTGCCAGTTAGCTCGCCGAGACTTTCACCCCAAGGAGTATCTGCTATGGAGAACGATCGCATTGCCGGTTCGGCGAAGGAGTTCGCCGGTAAACTCGAGGGCACCGTCGGCGATATCGCCGGAGATGCAAAGAGCCAGGCAGCGGGCCGTCTCCGCGAGGCGAAAGGCACCGCGCAGAACCTGTACGGCCAAGCCAAGGACGCAGCGCGCGACGTTACGGATGCCGCCGCCGACTACGCCAAGGACGCCTATGAGAACAGCGGCGAGACCTTCCGCGACGGCACACAAGCGATCGCCAGGAAGGTGCAGGATAATCCGCTCGGTTCGATGCTGATCGCCGGCGCGATCGGATTTGTGTTGGCGCAATGGCTGGCGCGCCCGACGCGGCGCGCACGATAGCGTTTGGGACGGGTGCAGCCGAGCAATTGCTGGATTGGAGATTGAATCATGAGCGACGACATCCCGCTCGCCCCCTCCCCCACGAAAGCCTGGATCCTGCTTCAGAGCCGAAATCTCCTATCGCGGAAGTCTCCGACGCCGTGAAGGGAACGGCCAATCGGCTTGCGGGTGCGATAGAAGCGGGACGAAAGCCAGGAATGCCGCTGAGCATCCTGAGCAATATCGCGCGCGAAGCCCCTCTTGGCTCTCTGCTGGTCGCCTTCCTGCTGGGAGTTGCCATCGCCCGCCGCCGATGACGGCTTGCGCAGCTCGAGTGATGGTTCAATCGGAGAAAGCGGAACTCTAGGAGGTCGGAGCCGTTGCACCCTATGGCCGGCGTCCGTCGGCATAGATTGAATTTGAATTGGAAAATCAGATGAGAAAGTCATTAATGGTTTCTGCGGCCGTTGCGGCCCTATTGGCCACGACCGGGTTTGCTACAGCTCAAGGCGCCAACCAAGGAGCGGCGAAGGACTCTCCGACGGCCGCTTCGCCGAAAGGTGATCCTGCGGCGCCGATGAATGCACCGGCGGCAAAGGGAGTCGAGAAGGCTACCCCAGGTGCTGGGTCAAAGGAGATGGCGCCCCAACATGCGCAGGGCAAACCGGATGCGAAAACGACCGGTGACATGAAGGCCGATGGCAAGTCGAAGGCCTCGGAGTCAACGACGCCGGCCACCACGAAAGACCTGAAGAATCCGGCCGCCGAAACGACGTCGCCTTCGGGCGGCAAGGCGGCGAGCGAGATGAAAGCCGAAAGCAAGACGAAATCGTCTGATTCGGCCGCGACCTCGAAGGACTTGAAGACTCCGACTGCCGAGACCAAGCCCTCGACCTCGGACAACAAGACGACCGGCAACGCCGCAACCGCAGCGGCAGCGACGCCTCCCGCCGAGAAGCGCACCCAGATCAGTTCGGCGATGAAGCAAGAGAAGGTCGAGGAAGTTGCAAACGTGAACTTCAACCTCTCGGTCGGAACGGCCGTGCCGGCGGGCGTCCGTTATTACCCGATGCCAGCACGTATCGTCGAGATCTATCCGGAATGGCGTGGATACGATTTCATCCTCGTGCACGGAAGGTACATCGTTCTTCGCCCGCGCACCCACGAGATCGTCTACATCATCGAAGGCTAGGCGACCACGCCAGGCGTATGACAGGCAGTTACGAGGGCGGCTCGAGAGCCGCCCTTGTTGTATGGGTCAACCAGACATGCGAACCTGCCCTGGCATCGCTTGCGCCACGCCCTTCCGAAGATCTCGTCAGTTGTCGGCAAATTCAGATACATTTCCCGTCGGAATGCGATCGTCGCCATCAACCGAGCGAATCGTGAGCCCTTAACCCTCGTCGACCGGCGACATCATGGCGATCTTCATCGTCCGGCATAGTACAACGTACCGGTACGAGCGCGAGGTAAGGCTCGGCCGGCATCAGCTAATGGCGCGTCCGCGGGACAGCTTCGATCAACGACTGATTGACTTCTCGCTCGATGTGACGCCGAAGCCCTCAGAGGTGAGATGGCTTCATGATGTCTTTGGGAATTGCGTCGCGCACATCGACTTTGACCGCGCGAGCGATTACTTGCGATTCGACTGTGAAATCAAGGTTGACCACACTCCGGAGAACGCCCCGGACTTCAGGATTGAGGACTACGCGAAGGACCATCCATTCACGTATCATGACGAAGAGGCGCCTGACCTGGCACCTTATGTTCAGAGATGGTTCTCCGACCCGGAAGATCATGTTGGCCGGTGGCTGGACACCTTTCTCACGCGGGGGACGAAACATCCGACGGGCCAGCTCCTGATGACCCTCAATGAAGCAATCTCGGATGGCTTCGCGTATGACCGCCGCACGGCGCCAGGAACTCAAATTCCCTCCACCACACTTGAACTGAGGAAAGGCACCTGCAGGGACTTTGCCGTTTTGATGATTGAAGCCGCACGCAGTCTGGGCTTCGCCGCGCGCTTTATCACGGGCTACATCTACGTACCGGATCGCGATGGACCTACCTGGCTGGGTGGGGGAGCCACTCATGCCTGGTGCCAGATTTACGTCCCCGGTTCGGGCTGGGTCGAGTTCGATCCGACCAACGGAATCGTCGGAAACCGGGATTTAATTCGCGTCGCGGTGGCCAGAATCCCGAGCCAGGCCATTCCCCTGTTCGGCACCTATTGGGGAAGTCGGGAGGACGAGCTTGGAATGAATGTGGAGGTCAACGTCAAAACAGCATCGGCTCTATTGTAGCTGCCGTGATGAACTGGCTGGAACACAAGCACCACCAGGGCGTTGGGGTTCGCGCCGCGCTGTGTCGCGAGTGTAGGGTGAGCACACACAAGATCGAAGCGGTCGAGCAGCCTTCTCGACCTTGGAGGACGCCGAGTGAAGATCCGGGTCGGCTATGAGATGATCTACGAGTTTCCGCAGCCCACACCCATGATCATGGTCCTGGGCGTTCATTTTACCAGGGCTTCCGACGTTATCGTGCCTGACTATCTGACCACTGATCCTCCGGTGGCGATCAACCCATACCGCGATAGCTTCGGTAACTGGTGCAGCCGTATCGTTGCTCCAGCCGGTCGACTGCGGCTGGCGGCTGATGGCATCATTCGCGACACGGGCTTGCCAGACGCCACCGTGCCCTCGGCTTCCCAACACGCGGTCGAGGACTTGCCGGCAGAGACGATCGTGTATCTTCTCGGCAGTCGCTATTGCGAAACCGACCAGCTATCCGACACCGCGTGGAAGCTCTTCGAGAAGCAGCCGCCCGGATGGGCGCGCGTTCAGGCGATCTGCGATTTCGTCCACAATCACATTCAATTCGGCTACGAGCACGCGCGCGCCACCAAGACCTCTCGGGAAGTGTACCACGAGGGCAAGGGCGTTTGTCGCGACTTTGCGCATCTGGCCATTACGTTCTGCCGCTGCATGAACATTCCGGCAAGGTACTGCACCGGCTATTTGGGCGACATCGGCATGCCGCCCCCCTATGCCCCAGGAGACTTCGCCGGATGGTTCGAGGCCTACATTGGCGGACGTTGGTACACGTTCGATCCGCGCAACAACGTGCCACGGATTGGACGCATCCTGATTGCCCAGGGACGTGACGCTGCTGACGTCCCGATTACGCAGACGTTCGGGCCCAACACCCTGGTGAGCTTCAAGGTGTGGACCGACGAGATCACTTCCTAGCAACGCGACTTGCGGCTTTCCTGGAACGAATGTCGGCGGCGTTGCTTGGTAACGGGCGACCGGATGCAAGTGCCCCCACGCATCCGATGAAATGACGGCCCCAGCGCGCCCCCACGCCCTGGGGCCGTTCCTTTAGGAAAGCCCTTCTGGTCTGCTCTCTGGGCCTGGGCTTCTCGCCCAAATCAGCACTTCACCGTTTCGAAACCGAGATCGCCGTCAGCCAGTCACTTTCGGGGCGCCGTTGGGCTTCTTCGGTATCAGCCATTTCCTCATCTCAGCGGCAAGGCCAAGTTGCTCGGCTTTTCTGATGGCTTCGAATCGCATCGCTCCGGCCGGCAACTGCTTTGCTTGCGCCAGAGCCTCGGATGCCCGGGTAGCCCAATCGTGACGATCCAGATCGTTCCGCGGTAGCGTTGTCATTTCATCGTCCTCACTTTTCACTCCAAAGCCAGCACTGGTCGCCACGTCGCGCGAGGCGTTAGGGGCCCTGGCTTGTGACCCGAGCACGCTCGCCCCCTGCGGAATAAGGGCAGCGGCACTATCGAACTCTCACCGATCGGTGTCCACGGCGATCGCAGCAGTATGGACCCGGCAGCGCCGCCCGCTGGTCAATATTGCTCACGACCGGGAGTTTGGCGGGATCACCGCAGTCCGCTGTCGCGGCAATGCTCTTTGCACGACGCAACTGGACGCCAAACGATGCCAACTATCGTGCAAGTTTATTTGGACTTTGGGCTCGTTGTCCGGACCTTTGATCCCCATATCTATTTGAGTCTGATCACCCCATCGGGGTTTGTTCGGAAGGGGCCGCGACTTTCAACGAAAGGGGCCCGGCATGTCTAGATCTCAGCAATCTCGGGCGAGAGAAGCCAAGCACGGCGAACTGGCCGAGCACCCGCCCGATCCGGATGAGAACCGCTCGTACGGTGCAGCCCTTGCGGCCCAAGAAGAACGTGTTTTGCGGTGTCTGGGCGCGGCCATCATCATACGATGGAACGCCCTGCCGACGACGCTGCAACGGCCGATCTTCGACACTGCGGGGTCGGTCGGCAAGTTACTGGCGACATCGGCGCTCCGCAGCCAAATCGCCCGGTTTCTTCACAACCACAAGGATGATGCCGGTCGCGGCAAATTACCGGTGACAGAAGACTCGCCTGCCGATGCAAGATCAAGTGCCCTGGCGCTGTCGCGATGGGACAACGAGGGAGGAGCAGTCCACGACTGCCCGCCGATCTAGATGGACGCCGATAACAGGAGGACTCCCATGTCGCTTACACAGTTTCGGGTCGATGACGGACCACACGTCATGGATGGACTAAGGCTTCTCGCTCAGGATGGAAATGATTGCGTGGAAGCGTTTATTGGGCGGAAGGTGATGGACGTCTGGGCGAACTCCATCGAGCATGGTGGTGGGCGACAAAGCCTGTTTCGCGATCAATACAATGCGCTTGGCAGACTGAACCTTGCCGCACTTCAGCGGATCGTGAGCGCGAAATACCAGCGAGGCGCGGTATTCAACCGACAGCATCCCTTCGTCGAGGTTCTATTCTCCGACATTGCGGACAGCGGGGAGGCGCTGGATCTGAGTCAACTGGTTCGAGAGACGTTGCCACCGGCATTTCACAGGATGGCCTGAGTCTCTGATTCCGAGAATGCTGCGACGTTGGCAGCGTCGCCGCGGAACCCTCTCAAGGCTGGGCCGTTCCAGACTTGCAACAGTCGTCAAGAGTATTGAGGAGCCACCGGTGCGAATACTTATGGTCGAGGACGATCCACTTGTCCGCGAATTGGTGGTCGACGCTCTGCGCGAGGAAGGCTACGAGGTCTTTCACGCCTCCAATGGTGAGCAAGCGCTGGCATTGTGCAAGAGGCAGATCGCGGACGTTCTGGTCACCGACATCAGGCTGCCCGGCGGAGTTGACGGGTGGCAGATCGCCGAACGTTGTCGGGAGCATGATCCCCAGCTGCAGGTGATCTACGCGACCGGCTTCTCGCCCGTCGAGGCCCGTCCGGTGCCTGGCAGTCTCACCTTGCACAAGCCCTACCAACCCGACCGCATCGTCGAAGCGGTCAGACAAATGGGAAAAGAAAGACGGCCTCCTTCCATCAGCTGACGGCGCTCCTTGCGGTCCGTCGATCGCCAATAGCTGACTTGCAGACATCTGCGGTGTGGCTTCCGCTTCGCCAAGGAAATCATTCAATGCGCGCAAATCTGCCCATAGGCTCTACGTCCGCGAATGCTCAACCAAGCGGCAATTGGTTCGCCCGGCTGGCAGTTGCGACCTCGCGCATTTCCGGCCGACCGACGACCTTTCTGCTGGCAGTTGCCGTCGTACTCGTGTGGGCGATCACAGGTCCCTTATTCGGCTTCAGCGATACCTGGCAGCTCGTCATCAACACGGGCACGACAATCGTGACGTTCCTGATGGTCTTTCTGATCCAGGCAACGCAGAACCGCGACACGCTGGCCTTGCAGTTGAAACTCGACGAATTGATCCTGGCGACCAAGGCCGCAAGCAACCGCATTGCGGGCATCGAGGAGGCGTCGGATGAAGAAATCAAGCAAGCGAAAGTCGAGATGCTCGAGCGCGCCGGCTGATCCGGATCGGCTCGCAGGACCGGACATCTCCACTGCATTCAGGCCTCGCAAACCGGACCGCGGCCCGGCGACGTTGGAGGAACTGCGCGATAAAGGGCGATTCAGGGAGTCCTGATGGCAGGCACAATCAAACGAAATAACGTTCGCGTTCGCGGCGCCGGCCACCGGACGATGATCTTCGCACACGGCTTCGGGTGCGACCAGAACATGTGGCGCTTTGTGGCTCCCGCGTTCGAAAAGGATTTCATGACCGTTGTGTTCGACCACGTCGGCGCCGGCGGCTCCGACCTTTCGGCCTACGACAGCGCCAAATATTCGACCCTGTCCGGCTACGCCAAAGACGTGGTCGAAATCGGCACGGAGCTCGGATTGAAGGATTCCGTCTTCGTGGGACATTCCGTCAGCAGCATGATCGGCGTGCTGGCCGCCCGACAAGCCCCCGGGATGTTCGGCAAGCTCGTGCTTATCGGTCCGTCACCCCGTTACATCGACGACGACGGATACGTTGGTGGGTTCAGCGCTCAGCAGATCGAGGAATTGCTCAGGTTTCTCGACTCGAACCACATGGGTTGGTCGATGCAGATGGCGCCGATGATCATGGGCAATCCCGATCGACCGGAACTGGGTCAGGAGCTAACCAATAGCTTCTGCAGCGCGGATCCCGAAATCGCCAAAGCGTTCGCCCGGGTGACCTTCACCTCCGACAACCGCGAAGACCTCGCGGAGGTCTCCCTTCCGACCCTCGTTCTCCAGTGCAGCGAGGATATTATCGCCCCTCCGGAGGTCGGCGAGTTTGTCGCCCGCAATATTCCCAACAGCCGGATGATAGTCCTGGACGCGACCGGGCATTGCCCAAATCTGAGCGCGCCGGAAGAGGTCATCGCGGCGATGCGACCTTTTGTCTAGTGCGCGCCTCCGATCCCCAGTTCAAGGACATGATCGACAATGCGCCCTGCGGTTACGTCACCCTGCAGCCGAACGGCCGGATCGAGTACGTCAACCTCACCTTCCTGGAATGGAGCGGACATACGGCGCCACAGATGATCGGGAAGCGCTTCAGCGATTTCCTGACCATGCCGGGCCGCATCTATTACGAAACCCATATCGCGCCGCTGCTCCGAATGCAGGGATCCTTCGACGAATTCGCCATCGACGTGTTGACCGCCGCCGGTACGCCGCTGCAGATGATCGCCAACGCGAACGAGCGCCGCGATCCGGAAGGAAGGCTGCTGCTCATCCGTCTAGCCCTGATCAAGGCGACGGATCGGCGGCGCTACGAGCACGAGCTTCTGGCCGCCCGAGAATTGGCGATTGGCGCCGAGAAGGCGACGCAAGAACTGCTGCGGCTCGAGCACGAAACCTCCGAGTTGCGCGAACAGTTCATCGCCGTGCTCGGTCACGATCTTCGCAATCCTCTCGCCTCCATTAGCGCCGGCGCGAGAATTCTCGACCGAACCGTCCATAGCGAAAAGGAACACCAGGTCATCGCCATGATGCAGACCACGGTCATGCGAATGGCCTCGATGATCGACAACGTTCTCGACTTCGCGCGCGGTCGGCTGGGCGGCGGCATTACCCTGGAACGCGATGCAAGAGCGCCGCTCGAACCTGCCCTTGCCCAGGTGGTCGACGAACTGAGACTGGCCTCACCCGGCCGGGTCATCGAGACCGAATTTGCCATCCACGAGCCGGTGAACTGCAATCGCATCCGCATCGGCCAGCTCCTCTCCAACCTTCTCGGCAACGCGGTGACGCACGGGGCAACCGACAAACCCATCGTCGTTCACGCCGAGACGCGAAAGGGATCGTTCGAACTCTGGGTAGCCAATGCGGGTGAGGCGATTCCGGAAACGGTGATGGAGAAGTTGTTCGAACCGTTCTTCCGCGGCAAAGCTCGTGCGAGCAAGCAGGGGCTTGGATTGGGGCTCTACATCGCCTCTCAGATCGCAAAGGCCCATGGGGGCGCTTTGACCGTCGCATCGAACTCCGCTGGAACCCGCTTCACCTTCTCTATGCCTCTTTCGTAGCCTGCCAGCACTGGCCGTGCCCCGCCGGCGGTACGTCCTCAATCCATCACCAAGACGCTGCGATTATCCTTCGAGGACGTGCCCCAAAGCCTTTAGCGGACGGACGCGATCGCTGACGATCTTCAGAATGGCCAGCATTGGAACGGCCAGGATCGCGCCAGGCACCCCCCACATCCAGAACCAGAACACCAGCGACAGGATGATCAGCACGGGGTTCAGGGTGAAGCGTCGCGCAAGCAGCATGGGAGTCAGGGTCTCGCCCTCGGCGAGGTGGATGCAGAAGTAAAGAATCGCCGGCAGCAAGGCCCACCACAAGCTGTCGAAACTCAACATTCCGGCCAGCAGGAAGATGACGGTTCCCAACAACGGCCCCAGAATTGGAACGTAGTTGAGCAGGAAAGCAGCGGCTCCCCACAACAAGGGATCTCCAAGCCCGCAGAGGTACATCGCAGCCGCCGTCGCAATTCCCACCGCAGCATTCATGGCCGTGATCGTGAGCAGATAGGCCGATATGTCCGCTTCGATCTGCTGGAAGATATCCACGGCCTGCCTCTTGTCGCCAAAATTCGGCAGCACCTCGACGATGCGTCGTAGAAAAATGTCGCCTGCGACCAGAAGGAAATAGAGCACCAGAACCGTCGTGAACAGGCCGTCGAGCACGGCGCGCGTTCCGGCAAAGAGCACGCCGGTCAGACCGAGATCGCGGCGAACCGAAACGGTGGGCTCCTTTTTCCCGGGAGAGTCCGCGACGTGCTCCGCCTGCTGGACAACCTTTTGCAGCGCTTCGATCGGGCGCTTCAGGACGACCAGATGAGTTTCCAGGCGCGGTAAGCCGTCCGGCAACTTCTCCGCCCACGACGCGGCGGGTACTGACAAGGCTGCCACGAAGCCCACGAGCGCTCCCACGACCAGCAGGATCGCCAAGAGCGCGCCGACGGCACGGGGTAGGCCGATACGCTCGAGAAGATCCACGGCAGGTTGCAGAATGAGTTGCAACACGAAGGCGAGCACCACGGGCAATATGATCGAGCTTGCCACGTACACGGCCGCTAGGACGGCCAGTGTCAACAGGCTACCGAGAAAGAACGTCTGCGGACTGGACGGCAGCGGCATCTCGACATTGTCGACCGCCTGCGTTGGCAGGGCCTCCGATTCCGACGCGCCGGCGTCCTGCCCTGGCGACGAGGGGGACTCCTCCGGCAACATCGAAAGCGAAACCAAGGCGTTTCCTCCATCCTCCACGCAAATCTGTCCTGCCGGAGCCCGGACCCAGCCAGGTAGCCCTGCGCGGTCATGGCGAGCGGTACGCGCCAGCGCATCGCCGCATCCGATGGACTAGTGCAGGGTCTCGGCAGCGGCTTCGTCGATAGCCGCCATTAGACCTCGCGTGGCAGATTGCTGGATCATATGTCCGGCTCCGGCAATGCGGTGCAGCTTGCTCTGCTTGACCTCGTCATGCAGCCTGGCCGATTGCTCATCGATATCGATCAAACGATCATCCTCGCCCGCGAGTATGATCGTCGGCATGTCGAGTTCGCCGTAGGTCTTCGAGGAAGCAAATGCAGCGGGAACCATCAACGTCGATTCCGCCGCACTGGCGCGGAGCTGTGATGGCCGGACGGCCATTTCCTTCGGAAAGCCGGCGAATTTGCCGGGGACTGGTTGCGGGCCAAACACCTTGCGCAACATTGCCGGCCACATCAATCGACCCAGGATCGGTGAGACAGTGTAGCTGATGATATCGCCAAGCGCGGGTGTAGCGGATAGAGATGAGGCCACTGCGTCGGCTCGCGCGGTCGGAAAATAGTATCCCGATGCCAGCACCAGCGCTTCGACGAAGGAAGGATGCCTTATCGCCAGCGCAACCGCGACCGACGCCCCCCACGAATGCCCGAGTACGATGGCTCGCTGAACGCCCAGCCCATCAAATGCCTTCCTGAACAGGTCCGCCTGTGCCTCCGGCGTCCAAACCACGTTTCGCGGCCGCAGGCTATGCCCGAATCCCGGTCGGTCGAACACGATCACCCGGTAATTCTCGGCTGCCAGATCGATCAGGCCGCTCGACTCGAAATCCTGGATCATGCTGCCATTGCCGTGGAAGAGAACCAGCGGCCGGCCATTGCCGCGCTCCACATAGTGCAGCCGAACCCCGTCGACGTCGATGAACCGACCCCGTGGCGGGTTATCACGCTGCGCTTTATCGGCAAGATGCCGGTTCGCGATCGCCGTCGCCGCCACAAGGGTAGCGGCCCCAGCAAAGGCGGCGATGGCGGGATATCGCCTGAAGGCGGCCAGACAATCGGATAGGAATGCGGAAGAACGTGTTTGCGAAAAAGCCATGTGCAACACCTCAAGTGGTCTGCACGACGCCTCACGCCAATGAGAAATGTTGCAGGTTATGCTCAACGGGGACGAGCGAGCTTTCGTTCCACGCGATAGATCGCAGCTTTGGGAACATAGAGACCTCGGTCCCGTTCAACATTGTTACTCTTCCCAAGGAGTGACTGGTCCAATGACTAACAACAAGAATCCAACTGAGAAGCAGCCCGGCGAGAATCCGGATGGCAAGTACCATTTCAATCCCGGAAACATGGCAGGGAAAACGCCGGGGGATGCCGAGCAGACTGACGAAAATCGTGGCACGCCGCATGAGAAGGAAAAGCCAGCCGGTTAGCAGTGGTCGATGAGACCGCCAGCTGGCTGCGTTGCTGCGCCGACAGGAACAGATGCTGTGAGCAATTTTGCTCAGACTCAGACTGACGATCGTTTCATACTATCTTTGCCGTGCGGAGTGAGGCGGCGCGAATGATCGAAGCGTTTGTTCGCCAGATCGACACCACGAGGCGTGCCAGTCCTGTCGGCTGGCGACGCTACCGCTTAATGGGACATGGAGCTCAAACTACCAAGCGAGAGGCTGCGCCATGCAAGACGTCGAGAAACGTGTCATCGGCAAGGTGATGTGGCGGCTCATTCCGTTCCTGATCCTGTGTTACTTCGTGGCTTATCTCGACCGGGTCAATGTCAGCTTTGCCAAGCTGCACATGAACGAGGCGCTCGGCTTGAGTGAAGCAGCCTTTGGATTGGGCGCAGGCCTGTTCTTCGTCGGTTATTTTCTGTTTGAAGTACCGTCCAACATCTTTCTGGAGAAGGTCGGCGCGCGCGTGTGGATCGCCCGCATCATGATCACGTGGGGGATCGTCTCGGCGGCCTTCGCGTTCATCCCATCGATATCGGCGGCGACCGGAATTCCGACGACGGGCGTCTTCTACTCGCTCCGTCTGCTGCTCGGCGCCTGCGAGGCAGGCTTCTTTCCGGGCATCATCTTCTATTTGACCCTGTGGTTCCCGGCGGTTTACCGCGCCAGGGTCATCAGCCTGTTCATGCTGGCGATCCCGATATCATCCATCATCGGATCGCCAATCTCCGGGATGCTGCTAGGCCTGACCGGCTGGGGACTGGACGGCTGGCAGTGGCTGTTCATTCTCGAGGCGCTGCCATCGGTTCTGGTGGGCATCGGCGTCCTGATCTACCTGACCGATTTGCCGCGCCAGGCGCGTTGGCTGCAACGGGATGAAATTGCGTGGCTGGAGAACGTGCAGGCGACCGAGAAGCTGAACAAGGAAAAGGTCGAGCACCTGTCCCTGGGGCAGGCGCTCACGGATCCGCGCATTCTCATGTGCGCGTTGGTGTATTTCTGCCTGAATGCCGCAAGCTACGGAGTGGCGTTCTTCCTGCCGACCATCATCAAGGGGTTTGGCGTCAGCGATACCCAGACCGGATTGCTTGCGGCGCTGCCCTTTGTCTTCGGCGCCGTGGGCATGGTGCTGCTCGGTCGTCATTCGGATCGGACCATGGAACGAAAGGGTCACGTCGCGGTGGCACTGCTCATGGCCGCGATTGGAATCGGATTGGCAGGGTTCGTCTCAAACGCCGTCGTCGTCATGGCGCTGCTTTGTTTTGCACAGATCGGCGTCTCCGCGGTACCCCCGATGTTCTGGCCGCTGCCGGCGAGTTTCCTGACGGGCGCATCGGCCGCCGCCGGCATTGCCGCGATCAACTCGCTCGGAAATCTTTCGGGTTTCGCCGGTCCCTACGCGATGGGCTATCTGAAGGATCTGACCGGCAACTTTACCGCCGGCCTTCTCCTGCTGGCGGGGTGCGCGCTGGCGGGCGCGATCGTTGTCGTGATGTTGCGGATTGATGCAAGGCGCGAGCATTTGTCGGGTGAGATCGCGATGGCGCACTAATGCGCGAATCGTCATACGCCCCTAAAATGAGGGACGTCTTCGTTCGGCAGCGGTGAAAGCGTGCCGAACGAAGTGGAGCGAGCCTGCAGCCGACATGTTGAGATAACGGACGCCGCCGCATTCGGTCGGGCCGCGCCCCGCTCACTCACGCTGCTTCGTCTTGCTCAGCGTCCAGGTTGATGACGGCTTTCGCAAGCTTGGTCAGCGCGGCGTCAGTCGCACGTTCCTGGTCGAGGGTCTGCTGGAGCAACTTGACCGACTTGGTGTAACCGAGTTCCTCGGCCCAGGTACGAAGCGTGCCGTAGCGGCTCATCTCGTAGTGTTCGACGGCCTGCGCAGCGGCGAGCAACCCGGCATCGTGGGCGGGCATGCCCTCGTACTCGTCCATGATCTCCTGCCCTTCCTTCGCGATACCCACGATGGCATCACAGGTCTTGCCCTGGGGCTTCTTGTCGATTTCGGCGAACACCTGCTCCAGGCGCTCGATCTGACCTTCGGTCTCGCCAAGGTGTTTCTCGAAAGCGGCCTTGAGGTCGGCATGCTGCGCAGCCTTCATCATTTTCGGCAGGGTCGCGAGAATCTTCTTCTCGGCGAAATAGACGTCCTTGAGAGTGTCGTGAAACAGGTCTTCGAGCTTCTTCATTTTCGCCATGGTCCATCTCCGCGATGTGGGGGGGATTGTGGGAGGCAATCCCGCGCGTCCGGCTAAGTTCCTCAAGCGTCAGTTGACGAGTCGTCGCAACCTCCGGCGCGATACGCGACCGCGTTCCCGGCAACTGAAGCGCTACCTAGCCGCCGCGGAACTCCACTTACGCTGCGGCGCGAGGAACTAACGCGGCGACGAGAGATTGGGCTCCCACCTGAACACTGGAGAAAACTATGAAACGTTCACTTCTGCTCATTTGCATTGGATTATTGGCGGCCACCACGGCTTCGGCGCAAAATCCGCCCGCGCAGTCGGGGCCGAACAACAGCGCCGTCAATAGCCCCGGTCAAAACAACTCCAACGCTCCCGTCGCCGGTCGTAACAGTTTCACCGAAGGACAAGCCAAGTCGAAGATCGAGGATGCCGGCTACACCAACGTCACAGAGTTGAAGAAGGACGACAATGGTGTCTGGCGCGGCAAGGCGAGCAAGAGCGGCTCAGTCGCTGCGGTCAGCGTCGATTTTCAGGGCAACGTCAATAGCGCCAAGTAATAGCGCGAAGTAAGGAAGGCTCAGCATGACCGTTACAATTTCTCGTCTTTACGACAACCACAATGATGCCCAGCAGGCTGTTCGACGCCTGGAAGCCGCAGGCGTGCCGCACTCGGACATCAGCATCGTCGCCAACAATTCAGACAGCTGGTTCAACACCGACAAGAAGGTGGACCGCGACGGCGATGGGGTCGACGATCGCGCCGAGGGTGCCGGGACAGGCGCCGGCATTGGTGCGGGCGTGGGTGGCACGGCCGGCCTTCTTGCCGGGCTCGGCCTGCTGGCGATCCCCGGCCTCGGGCCCGTTGTCGCAGCCGGCTGGCTGGCCGCGACGGCGGTCGGCGCAGCCGCAGGTGCAGCTACCGGCGGAATTGTCGGAGCGCTGACGCAGGCTGGCGTTTCGGAAGAGGACGCGCACTCCTATGCCGAGGGCGTCCGTCGTGGCGGCACGCTGGTGTCGGCACGCGTGGCCGATGCAGACCAGTCTCGCTTCGATGCAATATTGAACGAGTCGGCCATCAACCTGCGTGACCGCAGCGCTGCCTGGCAAAAGGCCGGGTGGAAATCATTCGATCCGGCCAGCAAGCCCTACGGCGCCGAGGAGATTCGCAAGGAGCGGCAGCAATACGGTGGCGCACTTCGCTAGGCAACATTCAAAGGCCCGCTCCGGCGGGCCTTTTCTTTCGACCTACGTGGAGAAACTCTTTCGAAGCAAAACCCCTGGAATGGATCTCAGATCGATGGAGCCGGAACGAAAAGCCCGGCCGCGAGGGCCGGGCTGATCGGAAGTATGATTTCAAGTCAGGCAATTCAAGAATAGAGCGCGGGTAGACTGCGCTGTCTGTTCAAATAGGCACACAACGCGGGCGGGGGCATGCGGCACATCTGTGCCCATCCGAGTTGGGCCTCCACACGCCGAATGAGCAATTTGGTACAGCCGCCCAGCGATCGACATGCTTGGCTTCCTCAAGCTATCTCGATCCTCTCAGTCAAAGGCGACATCATGGACATCTCCCGGGAGACAAAGGCGACCGCGCGCTCCGTTCTGTGGGGTGCTGTGGCTGGGGCGATGGCCCTGGCGATCGTTGGCTTCAGCTGGGGCGGCTGGGTGACCGGTGGGTCCGCAGAGACCCTCGCTGCAAGCCGCGCTGCGACGGCCGTCGTCGCAGCTCTCACACCCATCTGCGTTGAAAAGTTTCGACAGACCGCTGATGCCTCGGCGAACCTGACCGAAATGAAGAAGACGACCTATGTATCGGACCAGGGCAAGTTCGTTGAAAAGGGAGGTTGGGCCACGATGCCGGGAAGCACCGAGCCAAATTCGGCCGTTGCACGGGCTTGTGCCGAATCGCTCGGCCGCGAAAAAGCGGTGGAGCAACGCGGATAGCCGGCCAACCTGCGCAGGGCGCAATCTGCGCAGCTTTTCGGGATGTCCATACCTGGACCCTTGGGGGCCGGAATTCCCTGATGTGATTTCCGTTCCCGCTCTCCCGCGCTGCGCCTTCCACGAAGCGGACATTCTGCTAATATTACGGGGCATTACACCTAGGGAATGAGAGCGTCCATTTGGCCAAGCCCGCGAAGGACAAGTTTGATCCCAAGACCTTCCTCGCCAAGGTTGGGGCAGGAAAATCGATCTCAAAGCTTGGCAAAGGTCAGAGCGTGTTCGTGCAGGGAGATGTCGCGGACGCGGTTTTCTACATTCAAAAAGGAAAGATCAAGCTCACGGTCGTTTCCGACCAGGGCAAGGAAGCCGTCGTCGGGATGTTGGAGCCGGGACAATTCTTTGGTGAAGGTTGTCTCAACGGCCAGCCATTGCGTATCGCGACGACTACGGCAATGGAAGACAGCATCATCACTAGAATATCGAAACTTAGGCGGCGAACTGGCGGCGGCCGAGCAGGCGGAGATCGACGATGGGGTCTTCGCGCGTCAGCTCCCACGGGATGAGCGCGAGCAGCGAGACCGCCGCGAGCACCGCGAAAAGCACGATCATGTTCGAGCCGAACCAGTCGTTGCGCTGGCCTTCGTCGAGCACGAATTCGAGCGAGCCGAGCCCGATCGCGACCAGGGCGAAGCCGATATAGTCGACGCGCAGGCCCTTCGCGAGCAGCTTCGCCCGCTCCTCCTCCGCGCCCGACGGCTCCTTGACCAGCGTGCCGACCAGGAACAGCGAGAGCAGCCCCATCGGCACGTTGATCAGGAACACCCAGTGCCAGCTATAGGTATCGGTGATCCAGCCGCCAAGCGTCGGGCCGACCACCGGCGCGACGACAACGGCGACCCCATAGATCGCAAAGGCCTGGCCCCGTTTCTCCGGCGGGAAGGAATCGGCGAGGATCGCCTGCTCGCTGGTGGCCATGCCGCCGCCGCCGAGACCTTGCAGGATGCGGAACAGCACCAGCGCCTGCAAATTCCACGCGAAGCCGCACAACAGGGACGCCACCGAGAAGGTCGCCACGCAGAGCATGTAGAAGCGCTTGCGGCCGATCACGGTCGACAGCCAGCCCGAGATCGACAGCACGATGGCATTGGCGACGAGATAGCTGGTGATGACGTAGGTGCTCTCGTCGATGCCGACCGCGAGCCCGCCGGCAATGTGGCGCAACGCGACATTGGCGATGGTGGTGTCGAGCACCTCCATGAAGGTCGCGATCGAGACCACGAAGGCGATGAGATAAGGATTGTGCCCGCCGGCCGCCGAGCGCTCCGGCGACCAGGCACCAGTGGACGCGCCGTCTTGCGTTGAGTTCGTCATCGCACCCTGGTCCAGGGCACGACCGACATGCCGGGGCCGACAGGCAGGTCGGCCGGCCAAACGTCGACCACGATCTTCACCGGCACGCGCTGCACCACCTTGACGTAATTGCCGGTGGCATTCTCCGCCGGCAGCAGGCTGAAGGCGGTGCCGGAGCCCGGCTGCACGGAATCGACATGGCCGGTCAGCTTGCGCCCGGGATAGGCGTCGATGCGGATCTCGACCGGCTGGCCCGGCCGCATGTCGGCAAGTTGAGTCTCCTTGTAATTGGCGACGATCCAGACATCGTCGGGGACGAACATCATCAGGCTCTGGCCTGCGGTAACGAACGTGCCCTTCGCGCCGGAGAGCTTGACGACGCGGCCGGACTGCGCCGCGACGACGCCGGTGTATTGCAGGTTCAGCCTGGCCTGATCGAGCTGCGCCTGCGACTGCTCGAGTTGCGCCTTGGCGCCTTCCAGCTGGGCTTGCAGACTCTTGATGCCGACCTGCGCCGCAATCACCGCCGTCTTCGCGCGCTCCGTGTTGGCCTGTTGGGCCTGAAGATCGGAGCGGGTCTGCTGCTGACGCTGCACGGTGCCGGCGCCCTTCTCGACGAGATCTTGTGCGCGGTTGAACTCCTCCTGCGCGAACTGAAGCTGGGCCTGCGCCTGCTCGAGCTGCGCCTGGGCCTGCTTGATCTGCTCCTGTTGGGAATCGATCTGCGCCGCGACATTGCTGATGTTGGCCTTGGAGACCTCGGCCTGGGCCTCGGCCTGATCGACGGCGATGCGATAATCGCGCTCGTCGATCCTGGCGAGGAGATCGCCGGCATTGACATGCTGGTTGTCGGTCACAGGGATATCGGTGACGTAGCCGCCGACCTTCGAGGCCACGGAAAAGCTGCGGGCGGCGACGAAGGCATCATCGGTGGATTCATAGTGGCGGACCTGGAGCCAGTAGAGCAGACCGCCGACCAACGCGGCGATCAGCACGATGGCGCCGACGCTTGCGAGCAGCCAGTGCTCGGCGATCCGCTCGCGCAGCGTCGGAGTTTGGTCCGGCTTGGCCGGCTGCTCCTTGCCCTCGTGCTTTGGATCAGGCGAAGTCTTTGGAGCTTCCGCCTTCTGCGGCTGCTCCGCCGACGGGCCACGCTCCCGGATTTGAGCATCCACGGCGAACACCTCGATCGGGGTTTTTGCTGCGGCAGAGGCTCGCCTTGCGCGCACGCCGGAACCTAACCGCAGCGCTGGGGCATGGTTCCGGCTGCCGGAAGCACCGCCGTCAATCGTGAACGCATTGCGCAAGAAAGAAGCGCGGCACCGGCGGTACCGCGCTTCATTCATTGCCTGCGCACCAGATCAGTGCGTTTTGGTCTCCTGCCATTTCTCCAGATCGGGCTTCTTGTCGCCGGACCTCTGCTCCTTCTCCGGATTGCCCTTCCAGGGCTTGTCCGTCTGGGCGTGCGATCCCCAGTCGTTCTGCTGCCTGGGATCGTCGGTGGGCTTTTCCTTGCTCATCGGGTCTGCCTTTGTCTGCAACGAGCTTTAAGCGAACGGAACGCCATAGTAGGCATTGACGCCGCGCATCGCGGCGTCATCACCCCAGTTCCAATCGCTGCGCTCGCCATATTTCGGCGCGCCTTCGAGCGCCTTCGCGGTGATTCCGGTGACATAGCCGCCGAGCTCGGTGTCGTATTTCAGCGACTGCCAGGGCAACGGATAGTGATCGTTGCCGATCCCCAGGAATCCGCCGAAGCCGAGCACGGCGTAGGACACCTTGCCGCTGATCTTGTCGATCATCACGCGCTCGATCGAACCGATCCGGTTGCGGTCGGCACCGTAGACCGATGTTCCCTCGACCTTGTCACTGCCGATCAGACGGCCCATCTCGCCGCGGTCCAGCTCGCCTTGATTCAACATGTCTATTCTCCACTCAGCCAGTGTCTGGACCAACGAGCGCCAAGGGGCGATCGTTCCAGAGGGCACCTGCGCCCTGACAGGAACATCACCGCAGGCGCGCTGTTCTTGATTGTCCAGCCAAGGAAACCGGGAGTCGCCCGCGATGTCTCAGACCGTCTCCGACTTCGTCGTCCAGCGTCTGCATCAATGGGGCGTGCGTCACATCTTCGGTTACCCCGGCGACGGCATCAATGGCGTGTTCGGCGCCCTGAACCGGGCCGAGGCCAAGGCCGAGACCAGGATCGGCTTCGTGCAGGCCCGCCACGAGGAAATGGCGGCGTTCATGGCATCGGCCTATGCGAAATTCTGCGGCGAGCTTGGCGTCTGCATCGCAACCTCGGGCCCCGGCGCCTCGCATCTCATCACCGGGCTCTATGACGCGCTGCTCGACCACCAGCCGGTGCTGGCGATTGTCGGCCAGCAGGCGCGAAACGCGCTCGGTGGCAGCTACCAGCAGGAACTCGATCTCGTCTCGATGTTCAAGGACGTTGCCGGCGCCTATGTCGCGCAGGCCTCCTCGCCCGCTCAAGTGCGGCACCTGATCGACCGCGCGGTACGGATCGCGCTCGCACGCCGGGCCCCGACGGCCATCATCCTGCCCAACGACCTGCAGGAAGAGCCCTATGAAGGGCCTCCGCGCGCGCACGGCACGCTGCATTCCGGCGTCGGCTACAGCGGTCCACGAATGATGCCGCGCGAGGCCGAGCTCGATCATGCCGCCGAAGTTCTCAACGCCGGCAAGAAGGTCGCGATGCTGGTCGGTGCGGGCGCGCTGCACGCCACTGACGAAGTGATTGCAGTCGCCGACCGCCTGTCGGCCGGCTGCGCCAAGGCGCTGCTGGGCAAGGCGGCGCTGCCGGACGACCTGCCATGGGTGACGGGCTCGATCGGCCTGCTCGGCACCGAGCCGAGCTACAACATGATGATGGAATGCGACACGCTGCTGATGGTCGGCTCCGCGTTCCCTTACGCAGAATTCCTTCCCAAGGAAGGCGCCGCGCGCGGCGTTCAGATCGACATCGACGCCGGCATGACGTCGATCCGTTTCCCCATGGAGGTCAGCCTGGTCGGCGATGCCGCCGAGACGTTGCGGAGCCTGCTGCCGCGGCTCGCTCCCAAGAGCGACGGCGCCTGGCGGCAGTCGATCGTCGATGACGTCGCCAAATGGTGGACAACGCTGGACGGCCGGGCGCATCAGCCCGCCGCGCCGATCAATCCGCAGCTCGTCGCCTGGGAATTGTCGCCGCGCCTGCCCGAGAACGCCATCATCACCAGCGATTCCGGCTCCTGCGCCAACTGGTTTGCGCGCGATCTGAAAATACGACGCGGCATGATGGCCTCGCTCTCCGGCGGTCTCGCCTCGATGGGCGCCGCCGTGCGTTATGCGCTGGCGGCGAAATATGCCCATCCTGACCGCCCCGTGATCGCATTGGTCGGCGACGGCGCCATGCAGATGAACAACATGGCCGAATTGATCACGGCCGCCAAATACTGGCGATCCTGGCGCGATCCGCGCTTCGTCGTCTGCGTCTTCAACAACGAGGACCTCAACCAGGTCACCTGGGAGCAGCGCATCATCAATGGCGACCCCAAATTCGAGGCCTCCCAGCGCATCCCCGACGTGCCCTATTCGCGCTTTGCCGAGATGATCGGCCTCACCGGCATCTTCGTCGACAGCCCGCAGCTGCTCGGCTCGGCCTGGGAACAGGCGCTGGCAAGCGAGAAGCCTGTGGTCCTGGAGGTGAAGACCGATCCCGAGGTGCCGCCGCTGCCACCGCACATCACCTTGCAGCAGGCGAAGAACTTCTCGCTCGCCTTGATGAAGGGCGATCCCAACGAAAGCAGCGTGATCAAGGGCGCGGCGCGGCAGGTGCTTGAATCGATCCTGCCTGGAAAGGAATGAGGTGAACCATGAGCGACTTTCGTGACATTCAGCATGGCGTCAACGATCCCGTCGACGGCGTCGACGTGAAGCGTCAGATCAACACCAACCAGACGCCGCACGAGCGGGCGCAGCGTCATGCCGACGTGCGAGCCGAACCGTCGGCCTCGCCGTCCGAGCCGTTCCTGCCCGAGCGGCTGCGGCGGAAGCCGACCGATCCGATCAATCCCCGCACCGGCCGTCACCCCACGGATTAGGAACCTCGGTCCCGAAGCCGTGTTGATCGCCGGAAAGACCGGTGGGGCAAGTGCCGCGCCGCTCATCAGAGGGACCGGATCATGAAACGTACCGTCATCGCCATTACCTGCGTGGTGCTTGCAGGCCCAGCTCTCGCCCAGTCGCTTGGCGAGAAGACCGGCGTCAATTCGGCGCTCGGCGTCGCGCCTGCGACCGCCGATTTCGTCAAGGAGGTCGCCGTCAGCGACATGTTCGAGATCGAGTCGAGCAAGCTCGCAGAGCAGAAGGGCAACGCGCAGGAGAAGAGCTTTGCGCAGCAAATGGTCACCGACCACACCAAGACCAGCAGCGAGCTGAAGGGCCTCGTCGGTAACGGCAAGGTCCAGGCGACGTTGCCGACCGCGCTCGACAGCTCGCACCAGAGCAAGCTCGACAAGCTCAAGAGTGCCTCGGGCAAGGATTTCAGCACGGACTACAACTCCTACCAAGTCAGCGCCCACGAGGACGCAGTCTCCCTTTTTGAGCGTTACGCCAAGGGCGGCGATAATTCCGAGCTGAAGGATTGGGCGGGTAAGACGCTGCCCGCGCTCAGGCACCACCTCGACATGGCCAAGGAGCTCGGCAAAGCACCGAGCGTTGGGCAGTCGAAGTAGAAGCCTTCGTGAGGACGCCGGTGCCCCCGGCGTCCATCATTCTGCAACGATGCCAGCCTCCGCGCATTGAGATCGCGAATGTGGAGGCCCTCATGGCACATCAAGACAAGACTTCAGTGTCCCGCCGGCACGTCGTCCGCGCGGCGAGCGCCACGCTCGCTGCGGCTTCGCTGGCGTCGTCGACCGCGCAAGGAAACGCTGACATGAACGCTGACATGGCCGAGCAAGACCTGATCGATCCCGTCACCCGCTATCCCAAGCCGCCCTTCAAGAAGCAATCGCAATCCTGGCCCGGCCTCGCCGGCAAGATGGAGCCGAGGCCGGATCACGGCGAGAGCAGCTACAAAGGCTCCGGCCGCCTCAAAGGCCGCAAGGCGCTGATCACCGGCGGCGATTCCGGCATGGGCCGGGCGGCCGCGATCGCCTATGCGCGCGAAGGCGCCGACGTCGCCATCAACTATCTGCCCGCGGAGGAGCCGGACGCGCAGGAGGTGATCGCATTGATCAAGAAGGAAGGTCGCACCGGCCTCGCCATTCCCGGCGATCTCAAGGACGAAGCTTTCTGCAAGAAGCTGGTGGACGAGACCGTCCAGGGCCTCGGCGGGCTCGACATCATCGTCAACAACGCCGCCCGGCAGCAGACCCGCGCGTCCATCCTCGACGTCTCGTCGGAGGATTTCGACGCGACCATGAAAACCAACATCTACGCGCCGTTCTGGATCATCAAGGCGGCGCTGCCGCATCTCAAGCCCGGCTCCTGTATCATCGGCACGACATCCGAGCAGGCCTACGATCCTTCCCCGGATCTCTACGACTACGCGCAGACCAAGGCGGCGACGATGAGCTATGTGAAGTCCCTGGCCAAGCCGCTCGCCTCGAAGGGCATTCGCGTCAACGGCGTTGCGCCGGGACCGATCTGGACGCCGCTCCAGGTCTCCGGCGGCGCGACGATGGAGAAGCTGGAAAAGTTCGGCGGCATGACGCCGCTTGGCCGTCCCGGCCAACCCGCCGAGCTGGCTTCGATCTACGTGCAGCTTGCCGCGGCCGATGCGAGTTATGCGACCGGCCAGGTCTATGGCTCCGCGGGTGGATCGGGGCAGCCGTAACGCGTCCGCTTGAGGAACGATCATCGATCGTTCGGCTTTACAAAACTGTCACGGAGAACCTTTCGCCAACACCTTGGATCAATGGCGCCAGTAACAGTCAAACCGACGCGGACCGATATCGCGATCGCGAACGAGATCGCTGAGCACGCCACCCCGGAGCTCGAGGAAACGGCCAAAGCGTTGACCTGGGGCGCCGACGAGCATGTGATGCTCGCCCTCGCCGCTGCCGGGTGGCTGTACGCCAGAACGCGACCTGCCGAAGAGCGTCGTACGGCCAACCATATCCTCGCAGTGTCGCTGGTCACGGCGATGCTTCCGCACATCCTGAAATCCACGTTCGATCAGGTCAGGCCTGATCGGCTGACGATACGAGGCCATCGCCGCGGCGTCCCGTTCTCGGGGCAGGCGCGCGATGCCTTTCCGTCCGGCCATGCCGTGCATATGGGCGCGCTGGCATCCGCCGCGGGCCTGTTGCCGCCGCTCCGCCGGCGTCTCGTGCGCGGCATTGCCGTGGGCCTTTCGCTGACGCGCATCGCTCTGCTCGCGCATTGGGCCAGCGACGTGGCCGCGGGCTTCATGCTGGGCATCGCCATCGAGCGGATGATGCGACCGTGGACGCTGGCAAGGCGGAGCACCGAGCCCGGCAAAGGCGGGGGTCATGACTGAGTATGTCCTCCGATTCATCGCCGGCGGCGCGATCGTATCGGCCTTCGCGATTCTCGGCGACATGTTGCGACCCAAGAGTTTCGCCGGGCTCCTCGCGGCGGCGCCGTCGGTGGCGCTGGCAACGCTCAGCATCGCCGTCGTTCAGCACGGCCCGCAATATGCTGCGGCGGAAAGCTGGACCATGATCTATGGCGCAGCCGCCCTCGCCTGCTACAGCATCGCGGTCTGCCAGCTCCTGATGAGGTTTCGCTTCGCGGCGCTCCCCGCCACCATCATCGCTTTCGCCGTATGGCTTGCAGTTGCCTTTGCCCTGCTCGCAGGATTCGGTGGAGGCGCCTGATGCTAATCAAGATGTCGTCGGCCTCCCTCAAGCAAACACGCTGGTACGAGTACGGCATTCGCTTCGTGCTCGGCGGATTGGCGACCGTTTTCACTGGCCTCGTCAGCGCACGCTTTGGCGTGGCCATCGGCGGGCTCTTCCTCGCGCTCCCCGCCATCTTCTGCGCCAGCGCGACCCTGATCGAGAGCCACGAGCGCCGCGCCAAGGAAAAGGCCGGTCTTGCCGGACGGCGACGCGGGCAGCAGGCTGCGGCTCTCGAGGCTGCGGGGGCTGGCCTCGGAAGCATTGGTCTTGCGGCGTTTGCCGCGACCTTCCACGCCCTGGTCACGGCGAGCGTGATCGGGGCATTCGCGGCTTCTATCCTGGTATGGGCTACCGTCTCTGTGGCGGCGTGGTGGCTGAGGCGAAAGCTTCGCATCACCTCACGTCACGCAGACTGAACGCTGAGGGCGATCAGCGAGCAGCCGCTGCCGCTTCCCCCAACTTGAGGAAATCGTACATCTCGGCTGCCGTTTTCAACTGATCGATACGGGCCGCGAGGGCATCGCGCTGACCACCGTCCGGCAGGCGCGACAGCTCATTCTCGAGCCGAAGCCTCTGCTCATGGAGACGCTGTTCGAACGTATGGGGCTCAGATCGTTTTCGCATCATCTGTCCTTGGGGGTTTCCTTGGGGGTTGCAGGCCCGGGCTGTTGGCCCAGCGCTCGATCTGCTCGATGACCTTCTGGTGGCTCGGACGCACCGGCTTTGGTCCTTCGGGCTCATCGGAAAGCTTGCGGGGTAACCTGACTTCATCTGTCATGGCCAATCTCCCTTTCCAGGAGAATGCACCAAAGCCCAACTCGTTTCAATATTAACTTATTGATTTCATTGATTATTTCTACTCATTTGGAGGTTTTGACGACTCTTGTGGAACCCGCGCCGATCTCGCCCGTTGAACAAACTACTCAACTTACTCACTTTGTGTGATCGACCATGAATGACCTTCGCGCCGAGCGTCTCCAGGTCATGCTTTCTCCGGAAGAGCTGGCCGCGGTTGACGATTTCCGGTTCAAGCACCGCATGCCGACGCGTGCGGCAGCGGTCCGCGAACTTCTCAAGTCGGGACTGGCCGCCGTTGGCGTTGATGCAATACCCGGGGTCAAGTCGAGCAGCTTCGGCGTATTCGGGCGCGGACCGGAGGGGCACACTCAGAACGATCCCGAAAACGGCACCCAGGGCTGATCACGGCCTCACAGCAAACGACCCCGGCACGGGGGGTGCCAGGGCCGTCCTTGGAGATTGCTTCCGGAGCACCGGGGGCATGTCACCGGAAGCAATCAGTCGACTCTTCGCAGGACGATTCGTTCCTCGCGAAAAATTAGCCGCTCGGAGCAGCGCCGGAATCATCCGGCGTCATGCCTGAGCCTGGCGTCTTGCTGTTGTCGTTGAGCTTGGGATCGCGCGTCGCCTCGCGCGATGGCGAACCGGTTTCGTTTGTCTTGTGCACGGTCTGCGCACGGTGCTTGTCGCGCGGCTGATCCTCCCCGCGCTTGTCCTTGACGATGCCGTGGTCGGAATGTGCCATGATGTCCTCTCGCTTCTTCCGATGCCTCGAAGCGCTTACGCTTCCCTGCACCGAATGTTCCTACGAGCGCGAGAGGAAGCAGTGCTAGCTGTGCGCCGCGTGCACCGCCACGGATGCGTTTTCCTGATGGACCTGCCGGATCGTCGTCACCGTCGCAAACGCGACGGAGACGCCAAAGGCGAGAATGAGTGAGAGAAGTGCCAGACGTGGAGCCATCGCAAGAACCTCCTTCTGGAATCGAAAAATCAATGCGACCGACTATTCCAGGATGATCATTGATTTCTGCAGTTCATTCCGTGAGCCGCCTCACACGCAGAGCCACGACAAAGGCAGCCGCCAGACGGCCCTAGCTTCAGACGCCCTGGCTTTGCACGACGCTGACCCTGACGGGCGGGACTTCGCCGTCGAGCCAGTCCTGCTCTCTCGCCAAGGCCGTCCAGGCATCCGCCATGCGGGAATAGCGATTGAAGGCGGGCCGCCCTTCGGAGCGCTCGGCCAATTGCAGGCAGTTCTCTGCGTTGTCCCTGAAGATATCAGACTGTTTCATGCCTTAGACGTGGGTACGGAACCCCGCGCCCGCAACCGCCTAACGGGATCGTAACCTCCGCCGGAACTTTGCACCTTACAGGTCATTGAATGATCATGCGGATATTTGTCGCGATCATCCTGGCCTTCATCAGCACTGCGGCCGTTGCCGACAGCACCGGCGAGCAAATGCGCGGAGATCGTGTGCCTGACGCCACCGAGCTCATCAGTGGCCTCTACACTTTCAGCCAATTTCAGCAGGGCCTGTTGTAGAGTACCGACCTCAAGGGCAATGCGGAAATCAAGAACCTCGCCGCACTTCGCGCCGAGGAGGCGGTCAAGCGCGACAAGACGCTGAAGGAGATTCAGGATGCGATCGGCGCCGAGCCGCGCCTGAGCAAGGCGACGTCGACCGGCATCGGCCTCGCAAAACCCGATGATGCCGAGGGGCCGGCCTATGTCAGAACTTTCTATGCCGCCCAGATCCCCGAATACGAGTCCGCGATCACGCTGCTCGAGCGCTATCTGAGGACGCCCGACAATCCCGCGCTCGCAGCCTTTGCACGGGAGCACCTTCCCCTGCTGCGCGCCCAGTTGAAGGACGCCGAGCGCACCATGGCCGACAAGTAGTGCCTTACTTGTCCTGCGGATGAGGTTGCTGATCCATCGGACGCACCGTGCGATCGCTGTCGGGCATGTTGTCCCGCCCGGCGTCGCCATTGGCGTCCTTGCCGCCCGAGGTCGAGGTGCCGCTGCCACTGGGGTTCGACCTGGTGGCGGTCCCCGTGGTCTGCGAATCCGCCTGCGGCGTGGCGGAGCTGGCGGCTGGATCTCCTGTTACGGCCCCGCGCCCGCTGGGCGCGCCGGCCTGCGCCAGCGCAGACCCCGTTGCGAATAATGCGGCGATGAGGACGCTCAATCCCGCTTTCATATGCGCTCTCCCTGTGTTTGAGGCTAACCTCAGGACCTGTCCCGGCGTTCCTAAAGCCCAGGGCCGTGGGTTTCGAAACCGGAACATCGCCCACCCCCTTAAGGGTCGAAGAACTTTTAGCTAATCGGATGGAACTCTCGATACTCTTCGCCGTTAGCTTCGTCGGGCTGAGCACGGCAGGTTCCAATTCCCGGCGTCGCTACCTTGGCGCTTGATTTCGAATTTGGCTGACGCTCTAAGTTTGACCAGACGCGTCGCGCCAAGAGATTCGGCGGACGCCTGCGGGGGAATCAGTATGAGCGACCTCGATCCCGGAACTGCATCACGCTCCGGTCGTCGCGTCCCAAAACCCAAACCCAATGGCACCTCAGAGCCGGATGCTCGGCAGGAATTGCTGCTGGCGCTCCAGGCCATGCGCAGCGGCGATTTCTCCGTGCGCATGAGCGGCGACTATCTCGGCATCGACGGCAAGATCGCCGACACTCTTAACGAAATCATCGCAGCCAACCAGCGCATGGCGCAGCAGCTCGAGCTGGTCGGCCAGGTGGTCGGACGCGAAGGCAAGACGCGCCAGCGCGTCAAGTTCGGCCTCGCCTCCGGCTCCTGGGCCGACATGGAAGGGTCCGTCAACACCTTGATCGACGATCTGCTCTGGCCGACGCGCGAGGTGACGCGCGCCGTGGCGGCCGTGGCGCAGGGCGACCTGCTTCAGACGGTCAAGCTCGACGTCGATGGCCGCCCGCTGCGCGGCGAATTCCTGCAATCGGCGACCATCGTCAACACGATGATCAAGCAGCTCGGCGTGTTCACCTCCGAGGTGACGCGCGTCGCGCGCGAGGTCGGCACCGAGGGCAAGCTCGGCGGCCAGGCCCAGGTGCCTGAGGTGACCGGCGTCTGGAAGGACCTGACCGAGAGCGTCAACTCGATGGCGAACAACCTGACCAACCAGGTTCGCAACATCGCCGAGGTGACGATCGCGGTCGCCAACGGCGACCTGTCGAAAAAGATCACCGTCGACGTCCGCGGCGAGATCCTTCAGCTCAAGGAAGCCATCAACACGATGGTCGACCAGCTGCGCTCCTTCGCCTCGGAAGTGACGCGCGTGGCGCGCGAAGTCGGCACCGACGGCAAGCTCGGCGGCCAGGCCATCGTGCCCGGCGTTGCCGGCACCTGGAAGGACTTGACCGATTCCGTGAACGCGATGTGCGGCAACCTCACCGCACAGGTTCGCAACATCGCCAACGTGACGACCGCCGTGGCGCGCGGCGACTTGTCGCGCAAGATCACCGTGGACGTGCGCGGCGAAATCCTGGAGCTGAAGGACACCATCAACACCATGGTGGACCAGCTCAACTCGTTCGCTTCCGAAGTGACGCGCGTCGCGCGCGAGGTCGGCACCGAAGGCAAGCTCGGCGGCCAGGCCCAGGTGCCCGGTGTGGCCGGCACTTGGAAGGACCTCACCGACAACGTCAACTTCATGGCTTCGAACCTGACCGCTCAGGTCCGCAACATCGCCGACGTCGCCACCGCCATCGCCGGCGGCGACTTGTCGAAGAAGATCACGGTGAACGTGTCGGGCGAGATCCTTCAGCTGAAGGAAACGCTGAACACCATGGTCGACCAGCTCAACGCCTTCGCCGGCGAAGTGACGCGCGTGGCGCGCGAGGTCGGCACCGAAGGCCGGCTCGGCGGCCAGGCCAACGTGCTCGGCGTCGCCGGCACCTGGAAGGACCTCACGGAAAGCGTCAACTCGATGGCGTCGAACCTGACGGCGCAGGTCCGCAACATCGCCGAGGTGACGACGGCGGTCGCCGGCGGCGACTTGTCGAAGAAAATCACGGTGGACGTGCGCGGCGAAATCCTGGAGCTGAAGGACACCATCAACACCATGGTGGACCAGCTCAACGCCTTCGCCGGCGAAGTGACGCGCGTGGCGCGCGAGGTCGGCACCGAAGGCAAGCTCGGCGGCCAGGCCCAGGTGCGCGGTGTCGCCGGTACCTGGAAGGACCTGACCGACTCGGTCAACTCGATGGCCTCGAACCTGACCGGCCAGGTCCGCAACATCGCCGAAGTCGCGACCGCGGTCGCCAAGGGCGATCTGTCGAAGAAGATCACGGTGAACGTGTCGGGCGAAATCCTTCAGCTGAAGGAAACGCTCAACACCATGGTCGACCAGCTCAACGCCTTCGCCGGCGAAGTCACCCGCGTCGCGCGCGAGGTCGGCACCGAAGGCAAGCTCGGCGGTCAGGCGCAAGTGCCTGGCGTGGCCGGCACCTGGAAGGACCTCACCGACAACGTCAACTCGATGGCGGGCAACCTCACCGCCCAGGTCCGCAACATCGCCGAGGTCGCGACCGCCATCGCCGGCGGCGACCTGTCGCGCAAGATCACGGTGGACGTGCGCGGCGAAATCCTTCAGCTGAAGGACACGCTCAACACCATGGTCGACCAGCTCAACCGCTTCGCGGGCGAGGTGACGCGCGTGGCGCGCGAGGTCGGTACCGAAGGCCGTCTCGGCGGCCAGGCCAACGTGCCCGGCGTCGCCGGCACCTGGAAGGACCTGACGGACTCCGTGAACTCGATGGCGGGCAACCTCACCGCCCAGGTCCGCAACATCGCCGAAGTGACTACGGCCGTGGCGCGCGGCGACTTGTCCCGCAAGATCACCGTGGACGTGAAGGGCGAAATCCTCGAGCTGAAGAACACCATCAACACCATGGTGGACCAGCTCAACGGCTTCGCCGGCGAAGTGACGCGCGTCGCGCGCGAGGTCGGCACCGAAGGCAAGCTCGGCGGCCAGGCCGAGGTGCCCGGTGTTGCCGGCACCTGGAAGGACCTCACCGACAACGTCAACTTCATGGCCTCGAACCTGACGGCGCAGGTGCGCAACATCGCCGAGGTCGCGACCGCGATCGCCGGCGGCGACCTTTCCAAGAAGATCACGGTGGACGTCCGCGGCGAGATCCTGCTGCTGAAGGATACCCTCAACACCATGGTGGAGCAGCTCCGCTCCTTCGCCGCCGAAGTGACGCGCGTCGCGCGCGAGGTCGGCACCGAAGGCCGGCTCGGCGGTCAGGCCGTCGTGCCCGGCGTCGGCGGCACCTGGAAGGACCTCACCGACAACGTCAACCTGCTGGCGGCGAACCTCACGACGCAGGTCCGCAACATCGCCGAAGTCACCACCGCCGTGGCCCGCGGCGACCTGTCGCGCAAGATCACCGTGGACGTGAAGGGCGAAATCCTCGAGCTGAAAAACACCATCAACACCATGGTGGACCAGCTCAACGCGTTTGCCGGCGAAGTGACGCGCGTGGCGCGCGAGGTCGGCACCGAGGGCGAGCTCGGCGGTCAGGCCCAGGTGCCCGGCGTCGCCGGCACGTGGAAGGACCTCACCGACACCGTCAACTTCATGGCGGCGAACCTGACCGAGCAGGTCCGCGGCATCGTCAAGGTGGTGACCGCGGTCGCCAACGGCGACCTCAAGCAGAACCTCACCGTGAAGTCGAAGGGCGAGGTTGCGGCGCTGGCCGACACCATCAACAACATGACCGAGACGCTGGCGACCTTCGCCGACCAGGTGACGTCGGTGGCGCGCGAAGTCGGCGTCGAAGGCCGTCTCGGCGGTCAGGCCGACGTGCCCGGCGCGGCCGGCACCTGGAAGGATCTGACCGGCAACGTCAACCTGCTCGCGGCCAACCTCACCTCCCAGGTGCGCGCGATCGCGGAAGTGGCGACCGCCGTGACCAAGGGCGATCTGACGCGATCGATCCAGGTCGACGCCCGCGGCGAGGTCGCGGAGTTGAAGGACAACATCAACACCATGATCACCAACCTCCGTCTCACGACGGAGCTGAACACCGAGCAGGACTGGCTCAAGACCAACCTCGCCAAGTTCACCAACATGCTGCAGGGTCAGCGCGATCTCGCCACCGTCGGCCGGCTGCTGCTGACCGAGCTGTCGCCGCTGGTGAACGCGCACACCGGCGTGATCTACCAGGTCGAGAACGAAGACAGCCCGCAGCTGCTGCTGCTCGCCTCCTATGCCGGCGATGGCGTCTATCCCTATCAGCGCGTGCTGCAGTTCGGCGACGGCCTGATCGGCCAGTGCGCCGTCGACCGGCGTCCACGCCTGGTTTCCGACATCCCCGCCGACGTGGTGCCGATCAACTCGGCGCTGCTGCGCGTCGCGCCGAAGAACCTCGTGGTGCTGCCGGTGCTGTTCGAGGGCCAGGTCAAGGCGGTGATCGAGCTCGCCTCGCTGACCTCGTTCACGACCTCGCAGATGACTTTCCTGGAGCAGCTCACCGACTCCATCGGCATCGTGCTCAACTCGATCGAAGCGACGATGCAGACCGAGGGTCTGCTCAAGCAGTCGCAGCAGCTCGCCGGCGAGCTGCAGACGCAACAGCGCGAATTGCAGCAGACCAACGACCAGCTCGAGCAGAAGGCGCAGCAGCTCGCCGAGCGCAACGTCGAGGTCGAGCGCAAGAACCAGGAGATCGAGCAGGCCCGCCGCGCGCTCGAGGAAAAAGCGACCGAGCTCGCGCTGACCTCGAAGTACAAGTCGGAATTCCTGGCCAATATGAGCCACGAGCTGCGCACGCCGCTGAACTCTATCCTGATCCTGGGACAGCAGCTCACCGACAACCCGGACGGCAACCTCTCGCCCAAACAGGTCGAATTCGCCCGCACCATCCACGGCGCCGGCACCGACCTGCTCAACCTCATCAGCGACATTCTCGATCTCTCCAAGATCGAGTCGGGTACGGTGACTGTCGATGCCGAGGAAATCCTCACGGCCAACCTGCTCGAGACGGTCGGGCGGCCGTTCCGGCACGAGGCGGAGAACCGCAACCTGTCGTTCAAGATCGACGTCGATCCGAACCTCGCCCGCAGCATCGTCACCGACTCCAAGCGCCTGCAGCAGGTGCTGAAGAACCTGCTCTCCAACGCCTTCAAGTTCACCGCTGAAGGCGAAGTGCGGCTCAAGGTCGCCGGCGCGCTCGGCGGCTGGGGCGCCGATCACCCGGTGCTGAACTCGGCACCGGCCGTGATCGCTTTCGAGGTCTCCGACACCGGCATCGGCATCCCCCTGGAGAAGCAGAAGCTGATCTTCGAGGCATTCCAGCAGGCGGACGCCGGCACCAGCCGCAAATATGGCGGCACCGGTCTTGGCCTTGCCATCAGCCGCGAGCTCGCGAGCCTGCTCGGCGGCGAAATCCACCTGCGTAGCTCACCGGGCAAGGGCTCGACCTTCACGCTGTATCTGCCGCTGAAATATTCCGGCCCGACGCAGGCACCGCGCGCGCCAGCAGCGCAACAATACAACCAGCCGCCGGCGCTCCAGCCGGCCGCGCCGGAGCAACAGCGTGCCATCGAGCAGCTGCCCGACGACCGCCTCAATATCGAGCCCGGCGACAGCATCCTCCTGATCGTGGAGGACGACCCGCATTATGCGCGGATTCTGGTCGACCTGGCGCGGGACAAGGGTTTCAAGGTTCTGGTCGCCGCGCGCGGAGCCGAGGCGCTTGAACTTGCGAAACAGTATCAACCGAGCGCCGTTTCGCTCGACGTGTTCCTGCCCGACATGCTCGGATGGACGGTGCTGAGCCAGCTCAAGCACAATCCGCTGACGCGCCACATCCCGGTGCAGATCATCACGCTCGACGAGGACCGCCAGCATGCGCTGGCACGCGGCGCCTTCTCCTTCGTCAACAAGCCGACGACGACCGAGGGCGTTGCCGCAGCGCTGACGCAGATCAAGGAATATGCGCGTCCCAGGCGCAAACGGCTCCTGATCGTCGAGGACAACGAGGCCGAGCAGCTGTCGATCCGCGAGCTGCTGCACCACGACGACATCGAGATCGTGACCACCGACACCGGTGCCGGCGCGCTTTCGATGCTTCGCGAGGCCCCTTGCGACTGTGTGGTGCTCGACCTCCGTCTGCCCGACATGAGCGGCTTCGAGGTGCTGGACCAGATCCGGCGCGACGAGGCGCTGTCGAACGTTCCCGTCGTCGTATTCACCGGCCGCGAGCTCTCGGCCGAGGAAGATGCGGAACTCCACACCATGGCGCGCAGCATCGTGGTCAAGGGCGTGGAATCGCCCGAACGTCTGCTCGATGAAACCGCGCTGTTCCTGCACCGCGTGATCACCGAGCTGCCGGTCGAGAAGCAGCGCATGCTGGAGAAGCTCAACAGTTCCGACGAGGACCTGATCGGCAAGACCGCGCTGCTGGTCGACGACGACGCCCGTAACATCTTCGCGCTGTCGAGCGTGCTGGAACGGCGCGGCATGAAGGTGCTGACGGCGACCACCGGGCGCGAGGCGGTGGCGCTGGTCGAATCCAACCCGGAGATCGCCATCGTGCTGATGGACATCATGATGCCGCAGATGGATGGCTATCAGACCATCGGCGTGATCCGGGAGAACCCGGCCTTCCTGCGCCTGCCGATCATCGCGCTGACAGCGAAGGCGATGAAGGGCGACCGCGAGAAATGCCTGGAGGCAGGAGCCTCCGATTATCTCGCAAAGCCAGTCAACACCGACCAATTGCTGCTTGCGATCCGCATGTGGCTGCACCGTTGAGTTTGGATCCGAGAATGGACCACGAAAAGGTCAACATCCTCCTCGTCGACGACCAGCCGGCCAAGCTGCTCGCCTATGAGGTGATCCTGAAGGAGCTCGGTGAGAATCTCGTGGTCGCCTCGTCCGGCCGGGAGGCGCTGGAGGTGCTGCTCAAGACCGAGATCGCGGTGATTCTGGTCGACGTCTGCATGCCCGAGCTCGACGGCTTCGAGCTCGCCGCCATGATCCGCGAGCATCCGCGCTTCCAGAAGACCGCGATGATCTTCATCTCGGCCATTCAGGTCAGCGACATCGACCGCCTGCGCGGCTACGAGATGGGCGCGGTCGACTACGTGCCCGTGCCTGTCATCCCGGAAGTGCTGCGCGCCAAGGTCAAGGTGTTTGCCGAGCTCTATCGCAAGACGCGCGAGCTCGAACGGCTGAACCAGGATCTCGAGGATCGCGTCCGCGCCCGTACGGCCGAGCTGGAGAATTCGACCGCCAAGCTGCGCGAGAGCGAAGAGCGACGCACCATGGCGATCGCCGCCGGCAAGATGGGATCCTGGGATTGGGATTGGGTCAGCGGCGACTGGATGTGGGACGACGGGCAATATCGCATCTTTGGCGTCAGCCCCGAGAACTTCGAAGTCAACCCGGTCAACGTTCAGGCACTGTTACATCCAGACGACCTCGATCAGCTGCGCAAGGCCATCGCCGAATTCAACAAAGGAACGCGCGCCTACGAGACCGAATTCCGCATCGTTCGGCCCGACGGCGAGGTGCGCTGGTGCGTCGGCACGGCGGCCGCATCCGCGGATGCGAACGGTCGCGTCGTGCGGGTGAGCGGCGTCACCGTCGATATCACCGAGCGCAAACGGGCCGAGGAACGCCAGAACCTGCTGGCGCGCGAGGTCGATCACCGCGCCAAGAATGCGCTGGCGCTGGCGCAGTCGATCGTGCGCCTCACCCGCGCCGACGAGGTCAAGGCTTACGTCAATGCCGTGGAAGGACGCATCAATGCGCTCGCGCGCGTGCACACCATCCTCTCCTTGTCGAGCTGGCAGGGCGCCGAGCTCTCCAAGCTGATCGAGGAGGAGCTGGCGCCCTACTCGCTCGGCGGACAGATCAAGCTGGCAGGTCCCGAAGTGCAATTGGTGCCGGCCACTGCGCAGACGCTGGCCCTGGCGCTGCACGAGCTCTTCACCAACTCGGCCAAGTATGGCGCGCTCTCGACGCGGTCTGGGCGGCTCGCGATCAGCTGGCAGGCCGACAACGACCTCCTCATCCTGACGTGGGACGAGACCGGCGGGCCGATGGTCAGGACGCCGAAATCGCGCGGCTTCGGAACAAGAAGCCTGCTCGCCAGCGTCGAATCCCAGCTTGGCGGACAGGCGCAATTCGATTGGCGTTCGGAGGGCCTGCTGTGCCGTCTCGAAGTCCCCTTGACGCACAAGAGTGCGGCGACCGCGACGGCGCAGGACAAGTTCGAGACCAACAGCTCTCCTGAGCTTCAGCGCGCGTCGGGTTAACGCGACGCGGCAACCTTCAGCCGCGATATCGACCGCGGTTCATCGGCGATGCGCCCTTCGAGCCAGGCTTCCGTTTGCGCGAGATCGCGCAGCGCCCTCGCGTAGCGCAGCGCCGCGCTGCGGTCTGCACCACGCGGCAGCTTGCGCGCCTTGCGCAATATGTCGGCCGCCGCGTTACGGTAGGCCAGCGATCGATAGAGAAAGACCACCTTACCCATAGCTGATGTTCCCGTGTTGATGGCGTCTATCCTGGCAAGGCCGGCATGAACGCCGGATGAAGCGATGGTGACAAATCCTTTATGCGCAATGGAACCCCGCCATGACGGGCCGCGTTTGCATGCCAGATCGATCGGCAGTTCCATGCGCGCAAAAAAATCGCCAAACAGATCGCCAAATTTGATCTCTCCCACCGGCGTGATCAAGCTGATGACCCATGCGATGATGGGCGCTGCACTCGGTCTGATGTTCACGCTCGCACTCGTTCTGGCCAATCCCGCGGTTGCGGAATTGCTGAACCATGGCGGCCGTGCGGCGGCCTTGGTGTTTGTTGCAACGATGGTGACGACGTTTGCCATCGGCGCCTCGTTGACGGGCGTCGTATTCATCCTCAACGAGGACAAGGAAACCTGAAGCGGGCGCGAAACACGCGCGACCAATATTCTTCGGAACTCCTGCGGCAAATGGCGGTTGGCTCCTGCGTCAATTCAACTCAGGGAGTTCCCTTACATGAAGACGATCAAGCTCGCTCTTGCCGTGATGCTGGCCACCGGCCTTGCCGCCGCGCCGTTCGCTGCGCAGGCCAAGTCGCACAAGAAGCATCACTCCTCCTCCATGTCGCAGACCACCACGGGAGCGAACATGAAGAAGACCGTTCCGCCCGATCCGTCAGGCCAGGGCGGTTCTGGCCCCGGCAGCGACCATGGTGGCAGCATGACCGCGCCCCAGAACGGCCAGAGCAAGTAAGCGCGGGCTTACGGCAATAAGAAGCCCCGCGGCGACGCGGGGCTTCTCGTTGCGCGTGAGCAGTGCGCTCACGCTGCGCTGCGTTGGCTGTGGCGCCCTTCCTTGATCTCTTCGATGATCTTGGCACTGAAGGCTTCGAGGTCGCCGGGATTGCGCGAGGTGATCACGCCCTGGTCGACCACCACTTGCGAATCTTCCCACAACGCGCCGGCGTTGATCACGTCGGTCTTGATCGATTTGTAGGACGTCATCTTGCGGCCCTTGGCGATGCCGGTCTCGATCAGCAGCCAAGGCGCATGGCAGACGGCAGCGACGACCTTCTTGGCGTTGAAGATCTCCTTGATGAAGGCCAGCGCCTTCGGCTCCACGCGCAGGAGGTCGGGATTGATCTGCCCGCCGGGCAGAACGATTGCGTCGTAGTCGGTGCTGACGGCCTGATCGAGTGTCTTGTCGACCTTCACCGGCCTGCCCCAATCCTTCATGTCCCAGCCCTTGATCTCCCCTTCCGCGAGCGAGATCACGTGAACCGTCGCGCCGGCTTTCTTCAGGCGGTCGCGCGGCACCTCCAGTTCCGACTGCTCGAAGCCATTGGTGGCGAGAATCGCAATGGTCTTGCCGCTGAGCTCCATGGAACACTCCTTTTGTTTCGGGATGGTCGCAGTCAAATCAGGCGCGGTGCGATCGTTCCTGAAACATCATTCACATCGGGACGTCCCTCACCGCCACATCGTCGGCGCGCGGGTCAGCGCGTCCCGCCCAGCCCGCTTCAGATCCTCCAATGAGCAGCGGTCCTGGCGTGCGGTCGCCCGCAATCTGATCGCAACGCGCTCGCGCGTCGTCGTGTCCCACGCGGGCACGTCTGCGCAGACTTCATCGAGCACCGCCTGCAGCAAGGCGGCCATTTCGGCATCCGGCATGGACGAACTCCGGCAGGTCGCGTCGCGCGACCGCCTTAGCTGCGTCGGATGTCAGGGATGTTAAGGGAATGGACTACGGAGCTCGTCTTCACGAGTTGATCGAGCTGGGCCCGCTTGCGCGCGATCAGGAGCTGGGCGGCGGCGTCGTCGAGGCCTTCCCGCTGCAATTGCCGGATGGCGGAGCCCAATTCGAGGATCTCGGCGCGCAGTCTCAGAATCCGGTATGTGTCCGGGTCTTCCTCCACGGCCAGCCTCCCTCCACCAACGCCTCAGCGGCGTACCGGCCTGTTCTCGTTCTTCAGCGGACGCAGACGCACCCGGTCGCGGATGTCGGGCAACACCTCGCCGCCGCCCGCGGCCTTCCATTCGCTGATCAGCAGGTTGATCTTCCGGCGCAGCTGGATCTGCGCCTGGGCCCGTTCGCTGCAATCGCGGTCGCGATTGACAAGATCGCGCACGGATGCTTCGACATCCGCCATCTCCAGCCTCAAGATGCTGATTTTACGTCGAATTTCATTAATTCTGTTGTCCATGGCTTGTTAGAACAAAATAAGAACATATAGTCAAGCCACGAATTCAGGATGGAGAGCGAGATGCAGGTTCAGGGTAAATACGACGCCAAAGCTTTTCCGAACACCAAGGCTTTTCTGATGGAGCAGATGACCCGGGCGCAGGGGCTGCGGCTGAAGCGGCTGAGCGAAGAGGCCTACCAGCCCGCGCAATACGATCGCGATCTCTCCTTTGCCGAAGCCGCACGCCGCATCCAGATCCTGGAGGCAGAGATCGAGCTCGCGAACTCTTTCTGAAGAGGTCTATCGCCGGGCGCTTTTGGAACATTGGGTCAGCACTCCTGTTTTCTTGCAGAGCCATGGGAGAGAGCTGATGGCACGCAAGGCAAAGAAGCGCCGCTATTCACGTAGCTCCGGCAGCGATGTCGAGAGCGAGATGCGGCGCTACAAGAAAGGTACCGCCAAGAGCGGACGCGGCGGTCGCGGCGGACGGGTAAAGAGCCGCAAGCAGGCGATTGCGATCGGTCTGTCGAAAGCGCGCAAGAAAGGCAAGAAGGTGCCGAAGAAGGCGTCGAAGCGAAAGACGTCCAAGAAAAAGACGAGCAAGAAGAGCTCGAAGCGCAAATCCTCCAGGCGGTGACGCTGGCCGCCGTCAGATCATGCTGCCGGGCATGAAGCAGCGGATCGAAACGCCGAACACCGTCTTGACCGGCCAGACCATGGTGCGGCCGGCCCGATTTGGCTCGGTGATCACGGCTTCGTCGGGGACCTCGACCCATACTCCATCGAGCCTCACCCGGTAGTGACCATTATGCGAGTCCCAATCGGGATCGGCCACGGCAACGCCGTCGGCATCCGAGCAGCATGGACCAAGATGGCTGCGCAAGCTGTCGAACCAGGGTTTGAGCGGCGAGTCCGTGAAGCGACCGTCGTCACGACCCAAGGCGCTTCCGGTCGACAGCAGGAAGGGCGCGACGAGCAGCCCGAGCTTCAGCGAGAGCTTCAATCGATCCATGTCGGCACCGATCAATACGGACATCGGCCGGTTCCACAAATCAGCCGGACGTCCGAAGTTCCACTCCTGCAACTTGCCTCTGCGGCTTCATTGCCGCCGAAGCGCAACAGTATTGCCGAAGTTTGACCAGCGAACGCGGCTTTTTCGGACGAACCCGTCATCATTGCTGCCGTTAACGAGAATGTTATCAGCGGCCTGTGGGTATCTCGAGAGTCGCGCACGAAAAAGGCGGCCCGAAGGGCCGCCTTTTGAATTTGCCGTCAGGCTCGCGAGATCAGGCGAGCGGCACCGCGACGAACCGGGTCGCCTCCGCACTCTTCACCTGCAACAGCACGCTGTTCTTGCCTGATGATTTGGCCTGCGCCAGCTCGGAGCGGACCTCCGCGACGTTGGAAACAGCCTTGCCGCCGACATTGAGGATGACGTCGCCGGTCTGGATGCCACGCTGCGCGGCCGGCCCCTGCGGATCGACTTCGGTGACCACGACGCCCTTCTGCCCGGCCCCCTGGACTTCGCCTGATGGCGCCAGGCTGAGGCCGAGACGCGGCGTGCCGGGGGTCTGCTGGGTCTTGCCGTCATCGGACTGATTGCCTGCTTTGGCCTGCCGCTCGTTCGGCAGCTCGCCGAGGGCGAGCGTCACCGTCTTGCTGTCGCCCTTGTGGACGACGTCGAGCTTCACGGACGTACCCGGCGCCAGGGTGGCGATGGTGCGGGCGAGATCGCGGGAATCCTTGATCGCGGTGCCATTGACCGCGGTGATGACGTCGCCCGCCTCGATGCCGGCCTTTGCCGCCGGGCTGCCATCCTGCGGATTGTCGACGATCGCGCCGCGTGCCGCCTTCAGGCCGAGGCTGTCGGCGATCTCCGCGGTCACCGGCTGCACCTGGACGCCGAGCCAGCCGCGGGTGACGGCGCCCTTGTCCTTGAGCTGCGCGACGACGAGCTTTGCGGTCGAGGCCGGAATGTCGAAGCCAATGCCGACCGATCCGCCCGACGGCGAGTAGATCGCAGTGTTCACGCCAATGACGTTGCCGTTCATGTCGAAGGCCGGACCGCCGGAATTGCCCTTGTTGATCGGCGCATCGATCTGGATGAAGTCGTCATAGGGGCCGTTGCCGATGTCGCGACCGCTGGCCGAGACGATGCCGGCCGTCACGGTGCCGCCGAGGCCGAACGGATTGCCGACCGCGACCACCCAGTCGCCGATCCGCGGCTTCTGGTCGGAGAATTTCACGAACGGAAAGTCCTTGTTGCCGTCGACCTTGATCAGCGCGAGATCGGTCTTCGGATCGGTGCCGACCACCTTCGCGGTGTAGATCGTGCCGTCGTCCATCGTCACCTGAACGGATTGGGCGTGGTCGACGACATGGTTGTTGGTCACGGCATAGCCGTCGGCCGAGATGAAGAAGCCGGAGCCCTCGCCGGTGACCATCTGGTGCCGCTGCTGCGGCATGCCGTTCATGCCGCCGGGGCCGCGGAAGCCGAACTGCCGCGAGAACTGGTCGAACGGGAACTCTTCGTCCTGATCCATCCGGTTCTGTTGCAGCATTGCGCTCTTGTCGTTGTCCTGGTCGATTTTCACCCGCACCGAGATGACGGCCGGCTTGACCTTGCTGACGAGGTCGCCGAAGCCCTGCGGCGTTGCGGCGCTTTCAGCGGCCTGCGCAGGCGAAATCAGGGAGGACACGCCGAACGGCGTTGAAACGGGAGAAGCCGCCAGCACGGCCACGCCCAGCGCGGCAACGGTGCCAAGCAGCGCGAGCCGGCGCGGCCTCAAAATTGTAGGGGTCCTGGTGGTGTCGGAATTGACGCGATCGATCATGTCAAAATGTCCATGTTGGGTTAGTCGCCTTGCACCCAACATGGACATCGTCACCTTACGGCGTCCCGTCCACGCGATTAATTCTTGGCAAAGAAAGTGCGGCGGGCGGCCGCAGGGCACCATCCTCGCCGCAGATTTGATGCAGCTCAACGCGAGCCCTGCTGGCGGTGAAACACTTCTTCCATCGGATGATGTCCATCGGAGACGCCGCCATGTACAAAGACATTCTCGTCCACATCCCGACCGAACGACCGATGCGCGCCGTGATTGATGGCTCGATCTCGCTCGCAGCCAGCCTCAATGCCCATGTCGATGCGGTCGCGGTCGGCTATGTCGCAAGCACCACGGCCTACGTGATGGAGGGCGGTGCTGCCGTCGCGGCCGTGTTCGAGATGGAACGCGAACGGGCGGTCGAGCGGGCCGAAGCCGCGCTTGCCGTCTTCAGGAGCGAAGCGGGCAACGCCGATATCTCCTGCACCTGCCACCCGCTCGGCGCGATTCCGGTGGATGCAGCCGGTTCACTCGGCGAGATGGCGCGGCTGCACGACCTTAGCATCGTGCTTCAACCGGATCCCGAGCAGGTGACGTTCGACAACGAGGTCCCGCGCGAGATTCTGTTCCAGGCCGGTGGTCCGGTGCTATTCCTTCCATACACCTTTCGCGGGGCCTTCAAGGCGAAGCGGATCGGCATCTGCTGGGACGGCAGCCGCGTCGCGGCGCGTGCGCTCCGCGATGCAGCTACATTCCTCGCGCGCGCCGAGGAGATCGCGATCATTGCGATCAACGAGGGCGACACCGCCCCCGACGCCTCGGCGAACAATCTGGCCAAGCACCTCGGACGGCGCGGCCTCTCGCCCCGCACGATCAGCCTGTCGGCCACGCGCGCCGACATCCAGCCGACCATCCTGTCGCTGGCAGCCGACGAAAACCTCGATCTGCTGGTGATGGGTGGCTACGGCCATTCCCGCTTGCAGGAGCGCTTTCTCGGCGGCGTCACGCGCGCCATGCTGGAAGCCATGACCGTCCCTACGCTGATGTCGCATTAGAGCATGATGACGTTGGGTTCGATCGGCGCCCGGCATCACCTCTCCCCAACGGGAGAGGTGATCTGAGCGCGTTGGATTATGTCGATTCAATCAAAACGCATTCCGCTTTAGCGAAGATGCAAACGGCTGACATCACGCCGCAGCCGACGTCTCCCATGCCGCGGCGGCGATCGCGTCGTCTTCGCGCTGCGCATTGCACGCCTCGAAATGCGCTTTCAGCGCGATCTCGGCGAGATGTTCGAAATGTTCGGCCTGACCGAGCAGCTGCCAGTTCTGCAGCGGCCGATAGGCAGCCTGCTGGCGACAGAGGGACGCCAGCGCGCGGTAGCGACGTACGTTCTCCATGATACCCTCCCTCGCATTTATACCGGGCTTATTGCCCTGATTTGCGTCAGGTCGATGGCGATTGTGCAAAACATTTTCTGCGTGCGCCAGCCCGATTAACCTCTGGGGGCTCGAAAGAAATGTGCAGACGCACATTGGTTCCTGTCAGCGAAACCGACTGCGGCATTCGTCATACTTTTAAGCGTAACGCCGGCGTTCGAGATTGACGCCGATCAAATCGAAATAGCGTTCGATCGGTTCCGGCCGCCCCATCAGATAGCCCTGCATTTCCTCGCAGGCTTCGCCTTCCAGGAAGGCGCGCTGCGCCTCCGTCTCCACCCCTTCGGCGAAGACCGGAATGTGCAGAGGGGCCGAACGATCTGCCCGAAGTACCCGATTTCGGCGAGCGATGGTGCCGCCTTCAGCCCATCAGCTTCATGGCGATCGTCGCCGTCAGAATGACGATGATCTGGAGCAGACGCTCTGTGGTGAAGATGCGGTTGAAGGTGGTCATCGCGCGCCCGGTCGTCGTGATGGAATTGGTCGGCGAATGGCTAGCATGCCGGGCCGACGCCGTAACTCCGTATGGCCCACGTATCCTGCCGGCATGCGTGCCGGCGATGGTTAACGATCAGGCGGCGCGCGGCGTGGCGAAATCGGCCCGCGCGGCGAAATAGGCTTCCAGCTCCGACAGCGCGCGGGCTTCCCACTCGCTGGCCTGCTCCAACAGCGACCAGCGCTGGCTCGGACGAAACGCCGCGGTCTGGCGATACAGCGATGCGATGCCGCGATAGCGGCGCACGTTCTCGAAAATGGCGTGCCCGTTCATGACGAAAACTCCCTCGTATTCCCGCGGGAGAAATTGCGGCCAAATCTTTTTCGAAAAGTTAGCGGCGCGATCCGGCTGCATGGATGGTTGCCGGACTGTTGCGCGCGCGCAACGGCCTGATCGCGCATCACCCTCTATTGAGAATTCGTTGCCGCGCTCTCGCCCGGCGACTTCAACCCGCCACGGCTGATGATGGCCATGGCCTTGCGGCAGAGATCGGCAAGACCGATCAGGAGTACGGCAAGCAGGAAGAACAGGTTGATGGAATCGGCGTCGGCAGCGGTCAGCGGCGAGATCTCGAAGACCGGCGGCATGAATGCCCACCAGACCAGTGGAACGGTGAGTAGAGCTGCGAAGATGGCCGCCGGCGCACCGGCAACGAGACCGAGCACGAACAGGCTGGGCAGGAACGTTGCGAAATAGAGTTCCGCGCCGAGCGCGACGCAGATAGCTTGAAGCGCAGCCGACACCGCGACCGCAATAAGTCCGAGCAGAAACGCCTGCCACGACCATGGCCGTACTCGCGGTACGCCAGCCAGTCCCGCACGCCTCATAGGGCCTCCCCCGCCGCCCTTAACCAGGCCGCTTGCGACCAAAGTACTACAGCTGCAGGGAATCTGCGAGGCGCAAATTGGGCGCCCAGGCCCGGTCATCCGAGGCTGGTAAACGGCTGGCTGCGTCACACAATCGTACCGCTACTCGGTCGTGGCATAGATCAGGCTCGCGACCGGCAGTGCAAGGCCAATGGCCGAGGCCAGCGTCCAGCCGCCTTGCGCGAAGGCCCAGGCGCCGACCGCGGATCCGGCCGCACCGGCGGCGAAGAACGTCGCCATATAGAGGCCGTTGAGGCGACTGCGGTGCTCGTGTCCGAGCACGAAGATGGCGCGGAAGCCGAGCACGACATTGCCCTGCACGCCGAAATCGATCGCGATCGCGGCGACAACCAAACAGGCGAGGTTGAGCATCGATCCGGCCGCGCCGACATGCGTGACGAGGAAGCCGAGGGCGACGAACAGCATCGCCGCAAGCGTGGCGATGCGGCTGTGGCCGTGATCGGCGAGCCTACCTGCGATCGGCGCCGCGAACACGCCTGACACGCCGGCGAGCGCAAACAGCGCGATGCCGCTCTGGGTGAAGCCGAATTGGCTGGCAAGCTGGAGCGGCACGACCGTCCAGAACAGGGCGAAGGCGCCAAACAGGCCCGCCTGGTAGAGCGCGCGGCGCCGCAGCAGCGGCATCGTCCGCACCAGATGCGGCATCGACAGCAGCAACGCTCCATAATGCATCCGCGCCACCGGCCTGCGCTGCGGCAGGGTGAGGCGCAGCACGACGATGAGCGCGATCATCAATGCCGCCGAGCAGAAGAACACCGCATGCCAGGACAGCGCCGCGGTGACGAAGCTCGAGGCCGGCCGCGCCAGCATGATGCCGAGCATCAATCCGGTCGAGACGTTGCCGACGACCCTGCCGCGAATGGCTTCCGGCGCCAGATGAGCGGCATAGGGAATGATGATCTGCACCGCGACCGAGCCGAGGCCGATGAACAGCGCCGCGATCAGGAACGGCAGCGCCTGGGTGGCAAAGCCGGCCGCCACCAGCGCCGCCGCACCGAGCGCGATGACGGTGCAGATCAAGGTGCGGTTCTCGACGAGATCACCAAGCGGCACGATAAACAGCAAGCCCGTGCCATAGCCGATCTGCGTCATGGTCACGATCAGGCCCGCCGCCGCATGCGACAGCCCGAGCGCGGCGCTGATCGGGGCGATCAGCGGCTGGGCATAATAGATATTGGCGGCGACCATGCCACAGGCCGCGGCAAGCACGAAGGTCAGTCGTTGTGACACCGCATCCGGCTCGGGCGCGGTCTCGATCGTGGCATTCATCGTCATTCCAAACTCTCCAGGACTTCCATAGACGATTCCATATAGGAAACGTTCATTTCCCAATGCGGCAACATCAGGCAAGCAACTTCAGCGCGACGCCTACCAGGCGCTCGCCGTCGAGCGGCAGGCGTGCCTTGCCGACCACGCGCAGCCCCTGCGTCATGCAGATCATCAGCCGCGCGGTATCGTCGGCGTCGACATGATCAGGGATCGAGCCGTCGGCCTGGCCCTCGCGAATGAGGCCGGCGATGAAGCTTTCGTTGGTCTTGAGCTGCGCCGTGACGCGCGCACGCATCACCGGATCGACCGCCGACAGCTCGACCGCGCTGCCGACCACGATGCAGCCGCGTCGCCCCTCTGCGCCTTGCGAGTGCTCGACATAGGAGTGCAGCACGTTGCGCACCCGCTCGCGGCCATTGGCGCCGCGCGCGGCCGCGCTGCGGGTCTGCTCGCTCCGTACCGCGACGTAGCGCTCGAAGGCGGCAAGGAAGACGGCATGCTTGTCGCGAAACGCCTTGTAGACGCTCCCGGTCGCCAGCCGCATGGCCGCCGTCAGCTCTCCAATCGAGGTCGCATGATAACCGCGCTCGCAAAACACCCTGATGGCGCCGTCCAGCGCGGTGTCCATGTCGAACTCCCGGGGCCGACCGGGGGGATGGGCCGATGGCTCGGATTTTCGGGCGACCTTTTGCATTGCGGGATAATAGGGAATGATCGTTTCCAAATAAAGACAATTGGTCGTGATTGGTGGTCCCTGGCCTCGTAGGGTGAGCAAAGGCGCGAAGCGCCGTGCCCACCATCTTTCGCGAATGCGGAGACGGAAGGTGGGCACGCTTTCGCTTTGCCCACCCTACGAGACTCGATGCTGCGCAACGACCCGGAATGACGAAGGCGAGAGGCGATCACCCCTTCGGCGTCACCGGCGTCCCGTCAGCCATGGTCGTCACGCCCTTCCGTTCCACGATCATCCCGTATGCCCGCGGCTGGCGGTGAACATCGAAATTGAAGGTGGTGCGCTTGTAGGAGTTGCAGAGATCGAGATCGCAGCGGGCGAGCGCGAGCTCGTCGCCCTTGGTGGTGCATCGCGCGATGATCTCGCCTGATGGCGCGATGATGCAGCTGCCGCCGATATGATCGACGCCCTCCTCAACGCCGGCCTTGGCGACGCCGACCACGAAGGTGCCGTTCTGGTAGGCGCCCGATTGCATCACCAGATGATTGTGGAACAGCGAGAGATCGTCGTGCTCCGGCGCCGGCGGATTGTGCACCGGCGTGTTGTAGCCGATCATCACCATCTCGACGCCCTGCAGGCCCATCACCCGGTAGGTCTCGCTCCAGCGGCGATCGTTGCAGATCGCCATTCCCATCATACCGCCGAAGGCGGTGGTGACGCCGAAGCCGGAGCCGGGCTCGAAATAGCGCTTCTCCAGATGCTGAAACTTGCGCCAGGGCTCATGCTCGGCATGACCGGGCAGGTGCACCTTGCGGTACTTCGCAAGCGTCGCGCCGCTTTTGTCGACGAGGATCGACGTGTTGTAGCGATGGACGCGACCGGCCTCGACCGCGAGCTCCGCATAGCCGAGACAAAAGCCGATGCCGCTCTCGCGCGCGAGATCGAACAGCGCTTGCGTCTCCGGCCCCGGCATCTCGCGTTCAAAGAAGCTGTCGATCTCGGACTGATCCTCAAAATACCAGCGCGGAAAGAACGTGGTCAGCGCGAGCTCGGGAAAGACGATCAGATCGCAGCCATTGGCCTTGGCCTGGCGCATCAACGCCATCAGCCGCGCCACGACCTCGGTCCGAGTCTCGCGTCTCGCGATCGGACCAAGCTGGCCGGCTGCAACGGTCAAAAATCTCGCCACGCGTTTGCCCTCATTCGCTCACCGGTTTTCCCGAGCCCCGCCGCAAATATCCGGTCGCGCATATCCAGCCGGGCATATCCGCCCGGGCGCATGCACATTCCGCGCCTGTTCGATCTGACGCCGCAAGGAATTTCGGCGCAATCAGGCATTCCAGCAACTTTCGTTGCCTATCTGCAACGGTTCCCAACGATCTAAGACCGGACAAAAGAAACGCCCATTGCGGCCACGAACCCTGCTCACAACGCCGTGAGACAAGTCAGGGGAACGACGATGCGTGCACAACGCGTTTGGAACGTGAATGGAGCCGCCAGCATCGGGCAGCTTCAATCCAAATTGGACGATCTGAACAAGCGGCTCAGCCAGCTCGAGAGCCAGCATCCCGAAAGCTGGAAGGTGGAAGAGCTGAAAGCGAGCGCGCTCAGCCTGTCCAGGGAGATCGACGACATCCGCTGCGCCGAGGCGACGGCGGCGTTGCGGGAATTGCTGCGGAAGTAACTGGCGCGGCACGCAGGACAAATTCGGCACAGCGCGCGGAACCAACGCTCCGCCCCGCCATTGGCATGGTGAAGCATGGAGCAAAATCATGTCCAGGCATCTGACGCGAGCCCATTTCGCGCGTGGCGTGGCCGGCGCGGTTTCCACGCTGGTGCTGTGCGCGACGGCGGCCTTCACCATCGCGCACCACTTCGCGCTGTGAGGATTTTTGCATGACGTCCGAACCTGAGGAGTCGGTGAGGCTGCAAGGTTTTGGCGAGATGACGCTGCGCACGGCGGTCGCAACCGTGATGCTGCTCGCGCCGCGCGAGCGCGCGGAGGCCGCGATCTTCCGCGTGCGCGACGGCGTGCGTCTGGCCTCAAGCGAGATCGCCGAGCTCGCGTCACAATGGGGCATCGCGCCGACGGCCCGGATCAGGTCGCCAGGGCTCGTCCCCGAGCAGCACTGGTCCGACATCGTCCGCGGCATGGTGCGCGAGGCCCCGCTGCCATCACTGATGGTGGCATTTCTGCTGGGCATGCTGGTGGCGCGGCGGTGAGACCGTCTCCACCGCCGGTATAGTGCCCCGGCCTATTCGTGACGGTCCATCGCCGACTCCGTCCTGGTGTCCCGCATGGTCAGGTAGACCAGCAGCGACACCGCGATGCAGCCGGTCAGGTACCAGTAGAACCAGCTTTCGTGACCGATGGACTTGAACCACAGCGCAATGGATTCGGCGGTGCCGCCGAAGATCGAGACGGTGAGCGCATAGGGCACCCCAACCCCCGTCGCGCGGACGCTGGTCGGAAACAGCTCGGCCTTCACCACCGCGTTGATCGCGGTATAGCCCGACACGATCATCCAGGCGGCGGCGATCAGCAGGAAGGCCGAAAACCCATCGTGAACCGCCTGCAGCGTCGTCAACAGGGGAATCGTGAACAGCGTGCCTGATACGCCGAAGCCGATCAGCAGCCATTTGCGACCGATGCGGTCGGAGATCGCACCATAGACCGGTTGCAACACCATCGCGAAGACGAGGCTGCCCGCCGTCACCATGGTGGTCTGGTCGTCGGTCAGCTTCACCGAGAGGCGGAGAAACTTCTGCATATAGGTGGTGTAGGTGTAGAATGCCGCAGTGCCGCCCATCGTCAGCCCCACCACCAGCATCAGCTCGCGCGGATAGTTCAGCAGCGCGCGGATCGAGCCGGATTTCTTCACGGTGACCCGGCTGGTCTTGAAGGCATCGGTCTCGTGAAGGTTGCTCCGCATCAAGGCGGCGACGACCGCCAGCACGGCGCCGAATGCAAACGGCACACGCCAGCCCCAGGCACGGATCTCGTCGGTCGAGAGAAAGACCTTCTGCAGCAGAAGCAGCACGAGGATGGCGCAGAGCTGGCCGCCGATCAGCGTCACGTATTGAAAGCTGGAGTAGAAGCCGCGGTTCTTCTCGTCGGCGACCTCGCTGAGATAGGTGGCGCTGGTACCGTATTCGCCGCCCAGACTCAGCCCTTGCAGGATCCGTGCAAGGCCGAGGACGACGGGAGCGGCAAGACCAATCGAAGCGTAGGTCGGCGTCACCGCGATGACCAGCGAGCCGAAGCACATCATCACGACCGACAGCGTCAGTGCATTGCGCCGGCCATGGCGGTCGGCGAGATGGCCGAACAGCCAGCCGCCGAGCGGGCGCACCAGAAAGCCCGCCGCGAACAGCAGCGCCGCATTGAGCTGCTGCACCACCTCGTCGCCATCGGGGAAGAACGCCTTGGCGAAATAGAGCGAGAACGCCGCATAGGCATAGAAATCGTACCACTCGACGAGATTGCCGACCGAGCCGATGAAGATCGCGCGCAGCCGGCGCTTCATGTCAGCGGCCTTCGCGCGCGTCTCCGTGACGGGCGCACCCATGGTCTGGATCGAGGCTTCCTGTGAACTCACGACATTCCTCCGCAGATTTATTGGAAAACCGGATGGCTTCGTCGCTGCTTCAGCAACGGCCATGCCAATCGTGAGTGACATGCGGAAATGCGGAAAACTGCGGGAATTGCCTACATTTCCCGGGGAGGACGACCTCGCGGGGCACGAGCATCGGCAGGAATCCGCCGATGCGACAGCCGCCATCGGCGGATTTCCGCCGATGGCGTTACCGACTCAGGGCTCCTTGCGGCCGGGCCGCGCCAGCGCGTATTTCGCCATCTTCTCGTTCAGCGTCCGGCGCGGCACGCCAAGCTCCGCGGTGACGGCTGCAATCGACCAATCGTGCTCGCGCAAGGCGGCCTCGATCAGCGCGCGTTCATAGGACGCGACGCGATCGGCGAGCGTCCGCTGCGGCGCTCCCGGCTCGCCCCGCCGCAGTATCTCGGCAACGCTGCGGCCGGTCGCCGCGAGTCCCAGCGCATAGCGCTCGGCGACGTTCTTCAGCTCACGCACATTGCCAGGCCAGTCATGGGCGAGCAGCGCATCGAGATCGTCCGCCCGCAGCGGCGCCATGGTGCGGCCGGCGCCCTTGGCGGCCGCAGCGGCAAAATGCTCGAACAGCAGCAGGATGTCGTTGCCGCGCTCGCGCAGCGGCGGCAGGTGAATCTCCGCCGCGGCAAGGCGGAAATAGAGATCGGAGCGGAAACGTCCCTGACGGCTCTCGGAGGCAAGATCGCCCTTGGCCGCCGCGACGACGCGAACATCGACCGGCAGCAGCTTGTTGGAGCCGACCCGCTCGATGGTGCGCTCCTGGAGCGCGCGCAGGATCTTGGCCTGGAACGGCAGCGGCATGCTCTCGATCTCGTCGAGCAACAGCGTGCCGCCATTGGCGTGCTCGAATTTTCCGACGCGGGCGCCACGCGCACCGGTGAAGGCCCCGGCCTCGTGACCGAACAATTCGCTTTCGAACAGCTCGGCCGGAATCGCGGCGCAGTTCACGGCGACGAACGGCCGCTTCGCACGCGCTCCGAAATCGTGCAGGACCCGCGCCACCACCTCCTTGCCGGTGCCGGTCTCGCCGGTGATGATGACGTCGCGATCGTGACCGGCGAGCTCGAGCACGCTGGCCCGCACCGCTTCCATCGGCCGCGACAGGCCGATCAGGCGCGCATCGATCGCGCCGGGCGCGGCCAGCCGATCGGACAGCTGGCGGAGCTGCAATTTGAGTTGCCGCCGCTCGACCGCACGGGTGATGACCGCCGACAGCAGCTCGGGGTCGTGAGGCTTCTGCAGGAGATCGTAGGCGCCCTCGCGCATGGCGGCCACCGCCAGCGGCACGTCGCCATGCGCAGTCAGGAGCACCACGGGAATGTCGGGATCGACGCGGTGAATGTCGCGCATCAAGTCGAGCCCGGATCGTTGCGGCATGCGAAAATCGGTCAGGACGGCGTCGGGCGGAACGTCTTTCACCAAGCGCATGGCCTCGTCGGCGCCGGCGGCAGCGCGAACCGTGAAGCCGCCGAGCTCCAGCCATTGCCGCACCGAATTGCGGACGATCTCCTCGTCGTCGACGACGAGCACGGTGCCACTCATGCCTGCAATTCCCGATGTTGCGAGGCCGGCGCGACATCCATCAGCGGAATGACGACCCTGAAAGTCGACCCCCTGCCCGGCACGCTGTCCACCAAGATGTCGCCCCCGAACTCCCTGACGATTCCGTACGAGATCGAAAGCCCGAGGCCAAGTCCCTCGCCAACCTCCTTGGTGGTGAAGAACGGATCGAACAGCGATTTGACGTGTTCGGCCGCGATGCCGGCCCCGGTGTCGGTGACCTCGATCACGGCGTTGGCGGCTTCGCTGCCGAGCGCCACCTTAAGCAAGCGCCGCTCGGACTCGCGCATCGCATCGATTGCATTCGACAACAGATTGACCACGACTTGCTCGAGCCGAATCGGATTGGCAAAGCTGTAAAGCGGCTCGGCGGGCGCGATGCGCACCACCTCGATATGCTCGTGTTCGATGCGGTATTGCAGCAGGCGGACCGCGTTGTCGATGACGGGCGCGAGCGCGACGGCGCTGCGCGAGCCGGTTTCCTTGCGCGCGAACATCCGTAAGTGGTCGATCAGCGCCATCATGCGCTCGGCAATCGACGACATCAGGTCGAGGTTCTCAGCCGCGCGATCGACTTCGTTGCGGCGGAGCAGGACGCGGCTGCTGGCGACATAGGTGATCAGCGCGGCCAGCGGTTGGTTGATCTCGTGCGCGACGCCGGCCAGTGCCTGACCGAGGCTGGCGAGCTTGGCGCTCTGGACCAGGCTCTCGAGGGTCCGGCGCAGCTCTTCCGTACGCTCGGCCACCCGACGCTCGAGAACGTCATGCGCCTCGAGCTTGGCCCTGACGACCTGACGCCGCTGATAGGCCACCAGCACCACCAGCAGCAAGGCGATGAGAGCGAACATTCCGGCGATCGCGACGGTCGCCGCGTTGCGCCGTGCATCCACGACGTCGGAGAACAACAGCAGCTTCCAGCCCTGATCGAGCGGGCGGATCTGAAGCGCGTACTCCCCGAGCTCGGTATTGCCGCGGCCGCGCGCGTGACCGATCTCGATGCCCCGGCGGCTGCTCTTGGGCACGAAGATCGGCGCGGCGTCGATGGCCTGGCCGAATTGCTGCGCGGCATTCAGCTCTGCGAGGCGTTCGGCGGGAACCGGCAGCAGCGGGCGATACTTCCAGTCCGCGCGGCTGGCGAGAAAGACCACGCCGTTCTCGTCTTCCATCGCCACGAGATCGCCCGCCCGCGCCCAATCGGCCTCTACCGCAGAGAGATCGATCTTGACCACGGCGACGCCGAGGGTTTTGCCGCCCTCCGTGATCCGATGCGACAGGAAATAGCCGGGCTGTCCTGTCGTGGCACCAACGGCGTAATAATGACCTTCGCCGGCGCGCATGGCATCGACGAAATAGGGGCGAAATGCGTAATTATATCCGACGAAACTCGACTCCTGATCGAAATTGCTCGCCGCCAGCGCAACGCCGGTAGTATCGAGCACATACAGCTCCGCGGATCGCGCACCCTGGTTGAGGGATTTGAGGTGGTGATTGGCGGCAGCGATCGCTGCTGCATCCTGCGGATCGCGGTAGAGCTCGCGAATGGGATCGGCGAGCGCCAACACCGCCGGCAGGTAGCGATAGCGCGCGACGGTCGCATCGAAAGTGCTGGCGATCAGCGCGAGCCGGTCATTGCCCTCCCGCTGCATCCGCGCAAAGCCGGCATCGAGCGCCAGCACGTAAGCCAGCCAGCCCGCCGCCGCGATCGCCGCGAGCGCAAATGCTGCGATCAGCGCGTGCCGCAGCGGGACTGGACGAGGAGGTTGCAATCGAGGCTCCGGATCGAGGCGATATCGCTAGGTACCACATCGCCGACGGCGTTGGCGGAACGTCCGGCCGGCCGCTCGGGGGACGCGACGTCGGCCGAGCCATTAGCCATGCCCGCGGAACAGGTCAGCCTGCGAAGGGCAAATCGGTCGTGGACCCGCCTGCAAAATCGTTGCAAAAAGGACCCTGGAGGCCCTGGCGGCCGGTCCGCCAAGCCTTTGGAAAATGCCAACTTTTGGAAGAATGGTCGGAGTGGCAGGATTCGAACCTGCGACCCCTGCGTCCCGAACGCAGTGCTCTACCGGGCTGAGCCACACTCCGACAAGAGGCCGGCTTATAGCGTCGGGCTTGGCGCACCGCAAGCGGCCGATAAGAGGAATTTTGTCCCTGTGAAAACGGGTCTTGAAACGCTGATTTTGCCGGCCGGCGAGGCCGGCGCACAAGCCGCCGCCCGGACCCTCGCCGCCGGCGGGCTGGTCGCGTTTCCGACCGAGACGGTCTATGGGCTCGGCGCCGACGCCGCCAATGCCACAGCGGTCGCTCACATCTACAGCGCCAAGGGCCGGCCGGCGTTCAATCCGTTGATCGCCCATGTCCCCGACCTCGCGGCGGCACGGCGGATCGGCAGGTTCGATGCGCGCGCGATCAGGCTTGCGGAGGCGTTCTGGCCGGGACCGCTGACGCTGGTGGTGCCGAAGACCGAGGACTGCCCCGTTGCCGATCTGGCCACCGCCGGCCTCGACACCGTCGCGATCCGCATTCCCGCGCACCCCGTAGCGGAGGCGATCCTGCGCGCCTTTGGCGGGGCGGTGGTGGCACCGTCCGCAAATATCTCCGGCCACGTCTCGCCGACGCTGGCGGCCCATGTCGAGAGCGATCTTGCGGGACGGATCGACCTGATCATCGACGGCGGACCTGTTGCGGTCGGCGTCGAATCGACGATTGTTGGCTGCTTTGAGGCGCCGATGCTGCTCCGCCCCGGTGGACTCTCGCGCGAGAGGATCGAGGCCGTGCTCGGTGCGCCGCTGACGCGGCCGCCTGTCGAGGCCGACAGCGACGACAGCCAGCCGCTGGCGCCGGGCATGCTGGCCTCGCATTACGCGCCGCGCGCGACCGTGCGGCTTCACGCACAGGACATTGCGCCCGGCGAGGCGCTGCTGGCATTTGGCCCTGCGCGCCTGCCCGGCCAGGACGCCGCTGCCGCCATCATGAATTTGTCGTCCACTGCTGATCTCGATGAAGCCGCGGCCAATCTGTTCGGCTATCTTCGCAGCCTCGATGCGAAGGCACCCAAGGCGATTGCCGTGATGACGATTCCGGAAGAAGGCCTGGGCGAAGCGATCAATGACCGGCTGCGGCGCGCGGCAGTTGCGCGGTAAGTGTGGAAGAAGAGACGAGACCATGAATATCAATCAATCCGCCACCCCGCCGCTCGCGCCCGAGCTGGTCGACCAATTTCGCAAGATCGTCGGCGATCGTCATGCCATCACCGATCCCAGTGATATCGAGGCCTACGTCACCGAGGAGCGCAACCTCTTCCACGGCCGCTCGCCGCTGGTGCTGCGCCCGGGCTCGACGGCGGAAGTGTCCGCGATCTGCAAGCTCGCCTCCGAGCACAGAATCGCGCTGGTGCCGCAGGGCGGCAATACCGGGCTGGTCGGCGGGCAGACGCCGCACAACGGCGAGGTCGTGGTGTCGCTGCGGCGGCTGGACAAGATCCGCGAGGTCGACACCGCCTCCAACACCATGACATGTGAGGCCGGCGTGATCTTGCAGATCGCGCAAGCGAAGGCCGCCGACGTCGACCGCCTGTTTCCGCTGTCGCTGGGCGCGGAAGGCAGCTGCACCATCGGCGGCAACCTCTCGACCAATGCCGGCGGTACCGCCGCGCTCGCCTATGGCGTCGCGCGCGAGATGGCGCTGGGGCTTGAGGTCGTGCTCGCCGACGGGCGCGTGCTCAACGTGCTGTCGAAGCTGAAGAAGGACAATACCGGCTACAATCTGCACAATCTCTTCATCGGCGCGGAAGGCACGCTCGGCATCATCACCGCGGCGACGCTCAAACTGTTTCCGAAGCCGCGGGCGATCGAGACCGCCTATGTGGGGCTGAAATCGCCGGCGGCCGCGCTCAAGCTTTTGACCATCGCGCAGAGCGAGGCCGCGAATGCGCTGACGAGCTTTGAGCTGCTGTCGGAGATGGCGGTCGATTTCTCGGTCCGCCACGGCATCGACGTGCGCGATCCGCTCGCAGAGAAGCACCCCTGGTACGTGCTGATGGAATTGTCCACAGCCAGCGACGACGCCCGCACGCCGCTGGAGACGATTCTTGGCCGCGCCATGGAAGAGGAGATCGTCGACGACGCCGTGATCGCGGCCAACCTGACCCAACGCAACGCCTTCTGGAAACTGCGCGAGGAGATGTCGGCGGCACAAAAACCGGAGGGCGGCTCGATCAAGCACGACATCTCCGTTCCCGTCGCCGCGGTGCCTGACTTCATCGAGGAAGCCAATGCCGCGGTGATCAAGCTGATCCCCGGCGCGCGGCCGGTGCCGTTCGGCCATCTCGGCGACGGCAATCTGCATTACAATGTCAGCGAGCCCATCGGCGCCAACACCGCTGACTTTCTCGCCCGCTGGCATGAGATGAACGCCGTGGTGTTCGAGATCGTGCTGCGCATGGGCGGCTCGATCTCGGCCGAGCACGGCATCGGCGTGCTCAAGCGTGACGAGCTGCCCGAGGTGAAAGACAAGACCGCGATCGAGCTGATGAGGTCGATCAAGGCGATGCTCGATCCGCTGGGAATCATGAATCCGGGGAAGGTGCTGTAGGCATGTCCGCTCTCAAGATCGATCCGATCGACGATACCGAAGTCGAGCCGGTGGTGGCGCTGTGGCAGCGCTGCGGCCTGACGCGCCCCTGGAACGATCCGCACGCCGATATCGCGCTGGCGCGGCGGCGAGAAAACTCGACGGTGCTCGTTGGCCGCGACGCCGGCGCGATCGTGGCGACCGTCATGGTCGGCCATGACGGTCATCGCGGCTGGGTCTATTACGTCGCGGTCGATCCCGATGCACGCAAGCGCGGCTATGGTCGCGCCATCATGTCGGCGGCCGAGGACTGGCTGCGCGCGTCCGGCATCGCAAAGCTCCAGCTCCTGGTCCGCCGCGAGAATGCGCAGGCCAATGCCTTCTACCAGTCGCTCCGTTTCGAGGAATCGACCTCCGTGATGTTCCAGAAGTGGCTCGACGGCCGCGAACACTGAAAGACAATCATGACCATTTCCGACCGCGTCCGCATCAAGGACGTCCGCGTGCTCTCGGACGGCTGGACCACGCTGAAGAGCACCACGTTCGACTACCGGCGCGCCAATGGCGAATGGCAGACACAGAAGCGCGAGACCTATGAGCGCGACAACGCCGCCGCCATCCTGCCGTATCATCGCGCCCAGCGCAGCGTGATCCTGGTGAAGCAGTTCCGCCTGCCGGCTTTCATCCGCGGTTACGACGATCTGCTGATCGAAGCGGCCGCCGGCGTGCTCGACAATGCCGAGCCCGAAGCCCGCATCCGCGCCGAGGCCGAGGAAGAAACCGGCTATCGCCTGCACCATGTGCACAAGGTGTTTGAAGCCTTCATGAGCCCTGGTGCCATCACCGAGAAGCTGCATTTCTTCGTCGCCGAGTACGAGCCGCATATGCGGGTCAGCGACGGCGGCGGCCTCGAGCATGAGGGCGAGGACATCGAGGTGCTGGAGCTCGGCATCGATGAGGCCCTGGCGATGATCGCGGACGGCAGGATCATCGACGGCAAGGCGATCATGCTGCTGCAATACGCGGCACTGCATATTTTTCGGTAGGTGCGCTATTCACCTCGCCCCGCTTGAGCAACCCGAAAACTACCTCTAGTCTGGCGCTAACCAAGAACCAGGAGACGCGCCCATGTCCGCTCCGCGCGACGATGAATTCGGCTTTGCGCCCGATTACGATTCCCCGGTCCCCTATATGCAGCGGACGCGGGATTATTACAGCGCGATCGGCTACACCACGCCATATCGCTGGGCGCATTACACCACAGCGCCGTTCCAGAAGCTGAAGAAGCCGCTGGCGCAGTCTCGCGTCACCATCATCACCACGGCGGCGCCCTATGATCCCGGCAAAGGCGACCAGGGGCCCGGCGCGGCGTACAATGGCAGCGCGAAGTTTTACCAGGTCTATGACGGTGACACGTCGAAGCAGCACGACCTGCGCATCTCCCATATCGGCTACGACCGCAAGCACACCACGGCGACAGATAACGGCACCTGGTTTCCACTGCCGCAACTGTTGAAGGCGAAAGCCGCCGGCCGCATCGGCGAGGTGAGCCCGCGCTTTTTCGGCGCGCCGACCAATCGCAGCCATCGCGTCACGCTCGACACCGACGCGCCGGAGATCCTGGCGCGCTGCCTCACTGATGCGGTCGACGTCGCGGTGCTGGTGCCGAACTGCCCGGTCTGCCACCAGACCACCGCGCTGGTGGCGCGGCATCTCGAGGCCAATGGCATTGCGACCGTGATCATGGGCTGTGCCAAGGACATCATCGAGCACGCGGCCGTGCCGCGCTTTCTGTTCAGCGACTTCCCGCTCGGCAACTCCGCCGGCAAGCCGCATGACATCGCCTCGCAGGCACAGACGCTGGAGCTGGCGCTCACGCTGCTGGAGACCGCGAGCGGGCCGCAGACCACGATGCAGTCGCCGCTGCGCTGGAGCGAGGACGCCTCCTGGAAGCTCGACTATAACAACGTCGCGCAGCTGTCGCCGGAGGAGCTGGCGCGCCGCCGCGCCGAATTCGACAAGCAGAAGGAGATCGCGCGCGGCAACCGCGCCGCCTGACGTCTTCCTTAACAATAACCGTCGGGAGAGAGACGTGACGCGACCGTTCGAGGGCGTGAAGATCCTGGATTTCACGCAAGTGCTGGCCGGGCCCTATGCGAGCTACCAGCTCGCGCTGCTGGGCGGCGACGTCATCAAGGTCGAGCGGCGCGAGGGCGAGGATATGCGCCGCACGCCGCTGTCCCGCGAATGGGCCGAGCGCGGACTGGCCCCGGCGTTCCAGGCCATCAACGGCAACAAGCGCAGCCTGACGCTCGACTTGCAAAAGCCTGACGCGATCGCGATCGTGAAGAAGCTTGCCGCCGCGGTCGACGTCGTCATGGAAAACTTCCGCCCGGGCGTGATGGACAAGCTCGGCATCGGCTACGAGGCGCTGTCGGCGATCAATCCAAAACTGATCTATTGCGCGGTGTCGGGCTTCGGCCAGACCGGCCCGGATCGTCTGCGGCCCGGCTATGACGGCAAGATGCAGGCGCTGTCGGGCATCATGGCGATCACGGGTCACCCCTCGACGGGCCCGACGCGCGCCGGCTTTGCGGTGTGCGACGTGCTCTCGGGCGCAACGGCCGCATTTGCCGTGTCGAGCGCGCTGTACCAACGCGACCGCACCGGCAAGGGCCAGCTCGTCGACGTCTCCATGCTGGAGGCGACGCTGGCATTTCTTTCGGGGCAAATCGCGGACTGGTCGGTCGCCGGCCATCGCCAGCGGCTTTCCGGCAACCAGGCCGTCAGCCGCAAGACCACCGCGAACCTGTTCAAGGCGGGCGACGGCTACATCCTGCTCGCGGTCAACAATGAGAAGCAGTACCGCGCGCTGATGACCACGCTCGGCCGCGAGGATACGCTGAGCGATCCGCGCTTTGCCGACTGGTTTTCCCGCAACGAGAACGAACCGGCACTTCGGGCCATCATCGAAGAGGCGCTGGCGGCAAAACCCGCGCGCGAATGGGAGACGATCCTCGAGGATGCCGGCGCACCCTGCGCCAGCATCTGGAAGATCGAGGAGGTGATCGACCACCCGCAGATCAGGGCGCGCGGCGCGATCCAGGAGCTGGACACGCCCTATGGCCGCCTGCGCTTTGCCGGCAGCGGCTTCCAGCTCGCCCATGGCGGCGGCCGGCTCGACCGGATGGCGCCGGAGCTCGGCGCGGATACGGATGCGGTGCTGGGCGAGCTCGGATTTGACGCGGCGGAGATCGCAGCGCTGAGGGCGCGGGAGATCGTGTAGAACTCCGCTGCCGTGCAAAGGCGCCCTTGCGCCGTGCCCACGATCCCTCTCGGTCACGAAAAACGCGTGGGCACGCTTGCGCTTTGCCCACCCTACTGCATCGAGATCGACCGCACGCGCCTGCGAACCAAGTTAGATCGCCTTCGCCGCGATCTTGGCGGCGGCGAGAATCTCGCGCCTGACGGCATCGTCCTTCACCGCGCGGGCCATGTCGGCCGCGCCGGTCAGGATCGCCAGCAGTGCCAGCGCGCGCTGCCGCGCATGCGTACCGCGAAAACCCTGCGCGACGAGGTCCGCGAGACGCTCCAGCTCACCCTGGTAGACGGCGCGCGTGGCCGCGTCCGCGCGCGCGACGTCGGAGGAGAAGCTCGGCAGCGCGCAGGCTTCGTCGAGACCGACCTCCATTCGCTCACCCAGATAGAAATTGATGAAAGGATCGCGCCAGCCGCTGCCATGTTGCGCCTGAAACTGGGCGATGCCGCCGCGCAGGAAGGCGAGCCCGTCCGCGACCGCGAGCCGGAACGCATCCGCCTTGGACTCGAAATGGGCGTAGAACGCCCCCGACGTGAGGCCCGCGCCCTTTGCGAGCGCGTCCACGCCGGCGCCGCCGAATCCACCGGTGCGGAAGCCGCGCCCGACCGCGTCCGCCAGCCGCGTGCGTGCGTCTCCATCGCTCTTCTTCGGTCGTGCCATCGTCGTCACCTCTCGATAGCGATCGTTATATTAGGCTTGACGAGATAACGATCGTTATGTTTTATATAGCGACCGTTATCTTACGGTTCAAAGGGAGACCTCTCTATGCCTATCCAGATCATCGTTCCCGAAGGCGCGCTGACGCCATCAGGGGAAGCCGAGGCGTTCGGCAAGCTGACCGAACTGCTGCTGCGCCTGCACGGCCTCACCGGCAACCGCTTCATGACGCCGAACGTCATCGGCGAGGTGACCGTGGTGCCGAAGCGGCGCACCTATTCCGGCGGCAAGCCCGCGGACATCGCCGTGTTCGAGCTCAAGGTGCCGTCCTTCGTGCTGCCGACGCAGGAGCTGAAGGACGCCTGGATCTCCGAGGGAACTGCCATCATCGAGAAGGCGGCCGAGGGACGCATCAAGCGCGAGCATATTTTTGCAAATGTCAGCTACGCCGTGGACGGCGGCTGGGGCATCGGCGGCGAGGCGTTCAGCAACGCCGCGCTCGGATCGGCGGTCGCTGCGGCTTGAAGCGAGCGAGTACAGGTTTT